>JAYUCA010000564.1:0-13384 GCA_043740535.1 Rhodospirillales bacterium
CGTTCGGCGCGACGTCGCGACGGCACTGGCTCACGGAGCTCGAGCGGGCGAACCCGCACAAGCCCGTGGATGATGGCATCGGCAACTGGTACTCGCTGAACGCGGGTCCTCGCCGTGGGCGTGCTGATGCTGCTCAGCGGCCCCATCGGCGGCGGCGACAAGGGTTTCACCTTCTTCTCGATGAACCTGCTTTCCCCGATCGTCCCGCAGATGTCCGGCGTGTTCGGACTCCGCCCCGTCATCGACGCCACCGGCGGCCAGTACGAGGGCTACAACTGGCTCGGCGCCGGCACGATGCTGCTGCTGGCCGCCACCCTGGCCACCGCCGCATGGCGCCGCACGCCCCCCAGACCGGCGCTGGCCCTGGCCCTGGTGCTGGCAGGCCTCGCCCTGCTCTCGCTCAGCAGCCGCGTCTACGCCGGCCCGCTCAAACTGATCGACCTCGGCGACAAGCCGTGGGAGGACATTTTCGGCTCCTTCCGATCATCAGGCCGCGCCTTCTGGCCGGTCGGCTACGCGGTGATGCTCGGCTGCGTCGCCGCGGTCGACCGCATGCGAAGACCGCTGGCCGTGCCGCTGCTGCTGGCCGCCGCCGCGCTGCAACTGATCGACGTCGCCCCCCTGGCCCGGATCGCCCGATCATCATGGTCGATCGGCGGCGCCGTCGCAGCGCCGCCTGTGCCCGGCGGCACGACGCTGTTCACCGTCGCCCCCCACCCCGGCTGCGCGCCCGACCCGTCGACGAAGTCCCGCGCCCCGCTGATGCTGCTCGACGCGGTGCGCCACGGCGCCATGACCGGCGACATCGGCCTCGGCCGCTCCCCCCGCTGGTTCAGTTGCGAACGCATCGTCGCCGACGCGCTGGAGCTGCCCCTGGCCCCGCTCGAGAGCCGTGCCTTCTTCGGCCCCGCAGTCCAGGCCGCCCTCCACCCGGCACAGCTCGGCCGGGCCGCCGTCTGCCGCCGGGTCCAGGACGTCGTGCTGTGCGGCCACGGCGTGGCCATCGAAGGCGCGCCGATCCCGGCCGGCCCGGTCCCGCCGCCGCTCGCCCTGCCGGCAGCGCTGGAGGGCGCGGCGCTCGCCCCGCTGCTGGGCAGCGGCTGGGCGACCAGCACAGCCGGCGAGATCTGGTCCGAGGGCCCCCTCAGCACGCTGCTGATCCCGGTGACGCCAGGCCGCGCCGTCACCCTGCGGCTGCGCCTGGTGGGCGTGGCGTTCGCGGCCAAGGGCACGCGGCCGGTCTCGGTCGCGTTCGGGCGCATCGATGGCCCGGCCCTCGACCTGCCGGACAACGAGACGGTGGCGGCCGTGCTCGACGCGCCGGCCGAGGCCACCACGGACGGCGTGCTGCGGGTGGCGCTGGGCGTGGTCCGCCCGGTCGATCCCGCCCGCCGCGGGCTGACGGCGCCGGTGAAGCGGGCGGCGATCCGGCTGGTTTCGATGGACGTCGAATAGCGGCTCTGCGCGGGCAGGTTGCACCCGTCATCGGAGTCACGCCTTTCCAGCGGCGATTTAACGATGATATACACTAAATCGAAACAATCATGTTGCGGCAGCGCACCGTGCCGCGATAGCGTCGCCTCAGGCAATGCACCGGCAGGAGACCGCGATGAGTTCACCTGGTCACGGCGTCGTAGGCTCCCGCAAGCCCACACCCTTCACCAACATGCTGCCGCTGCGGCCAGCGCCATCGTATCCCATCGATAAGCTTGCGGCCCTTGCGGAGGCGATGAAGGGCGACGTGGACACACCGAAGGACGGCGACGACCCGGAGGAGAACCTGTGCGTCCCGGCCGGCTACACCTATTTCGGCCAGTTCATCGATCACGACCTGACCTTCGACAGCACGTCGTCGCTGAACCCGGCCGACACCAGCGACGGCGCCACTCGTGTGCCGACCAACCTGCGCTCGCCGCGCTTCGACCTCGACTGCGTCTATGGCGACGGGCCGGACGCGCAGCCGTTCATGTACGCAGATGACGGCGCAACGCTGCTGTACGGCGGCACCGGCCAACCGACGCACGAGGCGAACCCGGACGGTCTGATCACCAGCGAAACGGCATCCTGGGACCTGCTGCGCGCCCCGAACGGCCGCGCCATCATCGGCGACAAGCGCAACGACGAGAACTCGATCGTCTCGCAGATCCAGCTGGGGTTCGTGAAATACCACAACGCGGTCGTGCAACGGCTGAAGGGCGAGGACCCGCTAAGCTGGAACGCGCACGGTCAATTGTTCCGGTCGGCGCAGAACGAGGTCCGATGGACCTACCAGCGGCTTGTCGTGGAGGACTTCCTGCCGCGCATCGTCGCGCACGACGTGCTGGCGGATCTGCAGGGCAAATCCGTTGATGAGCGACAGGACTCCTACGTGCTCTACAAGGAGGAACTACGCACCAACCTGCCGCGGGAGTTCGTGGCCGCGGCCTACCGCTTCGGCCACTCCGGGGTGCGGACGGGCTACCGCCTCAACCGGCACACCAAGCTGTCGATTTTCCCCGCCAGCAACGACACCAATCAGGCCGACGACAGCCTGCTCGGCTTCGATCCGCTGCCGAAGCACCATGTGATCGAAAACTGGGACCGGTTCTTCACGCTGTTCGCCCCGAACCATATCTTCGATGACAGCGGGCGGACCGCGGCAGGAATCACGCCGGACCCCAAAGTGCGGCTGCAGTTCGCCTACAAGCTCGACACGACGATCGTCGACCCGCTGGGGGTGCTGCCCCCGGGCGTCGCGGGAGGCGCGACCGACGAGCTGAAGAATCGCGTCCCGCCGCCAAACATGCCGAACAGCGACCGGCCGTCGCTCGCGCTGCTGAACCTGGTCCGCGGCGACGTCTATCAGGTGGCGAGCGGGCAGGATGTCGCCGACAGGCTGATCGCCGCCGGCAAGCTGGTGTCAAAGCTGACGGCAGCGCAGCTGGTGGTTCGAAAAGCGTTGACGATAAGGGGCGTTCCGTCCTTCCAGTGGACGGCGATCGACGAGGCCCTGCAGGCCGACACGCCGCTGTGGTTCTACGTGCTGGCAGAGGCTCAGGCCCCGCTTGTCGACGCGATCCCGGTTGACGCAGACCGCACCTTCCCGGAAGACAAGCTTTTGCACGGCGTAGGCGCCCGGACCCAGCTCGGCTGGGTCGGCGGCAGGATCATTGCCGAAGTGTTCTACGGGCTCCTCGATTCCGATGAGGAGTCGTTTGTCAGGGCGGCCCCGTCGTTCGCGCCGAAGATGCCGCACTTCGGCGACCTGCGCGTCCGCAACCTGCTGAAATTCTAGCAGGCTGCATCGTGCAGGCGCTCGCCAGATAAGTTTGTTGTCCGGGAGCGGTATCGTTCCAGGTTGCCTGGACCTGAACCACGGCGGTCCGGTTCCCGCTATCGGGTCTTTCCGGGTCGTCGCCAGACCCCTTCCGGCGATCCACGCGGCTGCACAGCACGAAACTTGGGTGTTTGACGCATAGACTTCAGTTGACCTTGCGGCTCTGGACTGCTTCGTCGCCAGCGCTCCTCGCAGTGACGTTGGTGGCCCACGCCCGCTTCCCCCCACACCCGGCTTCCCCCCATACTCCCGGCATGACCCGCACCCCGGCATGACAGCAACCCTGCGCTTCCTCGCCCGGCGCATGGCCTTCGCCGCGTTCCTCGTGCTCGGCGTCAGCGCCATCGTGTTCTTCCTCGTCAACGCCATCGGCAACCCCATCGCCATGCTGGTCGCGGGGCAACCGAACGCGACCGAGGACCAGATCGCCGCCCTGACCGCCTACTACCACCTCGATGAGCCCGCCTGGCTGCGCTACCTCGCCTGGTTGCGTAACCTGGCGCATCTCGATCTCGGCAGCTCCATCTCCTACAACCAGCCGGTCACCGAGATGCTGTGGGTCTGGGGCGCCGAGACCCTGAAGATCCAGCTTCCCTCCATCGTCCTCGCCCTGGGCCTGGCCATCCTGCTGGCCGGCGCCGCGGCCAGGCGCGCCAACTCCCGGACGGACCTCGCCATCGTCAGCGCCAGCCTGCTCGGCCAGTCCATCCCGGTGTTCCTGACCGGCATCATCCTGATCCTGGTCTTCGCCTACTGGCTAGGCATCCTGCCCAGCTACGGCGCCTACTCGCTCCGCCGCCCCGCCTGGGACAGCCCGCTGCTGGATGCGCTGTGGCACATGGTGCTGCCGGTGCTGATGCTGACCACCTTCCACGCCGCCACCTTCACGCTGATGCTGCGCGCCAACCTCGCCGAGGTGCTCCGCCAGGACTACATCGCCGCCGCCCGCGCCAGCGGCCTGCCCGAACACCGCATCCTGTTCGGCCATGCGCTGCGCAACGCCATCATGCCCGTGCTGACCTACCTCGGCATCGCCTTCGGCCTGATGCTGGCCACCGCCCCCGTCACCGAGACCGTCTTCACCTGGCCCGGTCTCGGCGTGCTGTACATCACCGCCATCCAGCAGCTCGACTACCCCGTCATCATGGGCGTCACCGTCGTCGTCGCCACGATGCTGGTCACGGCCACGCTGCTGACCGACATCGCCTACGTGATGCTGGACCCCCGGATCAAGCTGTCCTGATGGACGCCGGGCCCATCCCGCTTGCCGTCAGGCGCCGCAGCCAGTGGCGCCGAAGCCTGCGGCGCCTTCGCCGCAACCCCATGGGCATGGTCGGCGTCGTGCTGGTCGGCATCGTCGTGCTGACCGCGATGACCTGCTGGTTCGTCGCCCCCTACCAGCCGAACGACCAGTCCGCGATGCTGGGCTTCGGCGCCAGCAAGCCGCCGGCCTGGACGCACTGGCTCGGCACCGACCGCCTCGGCTACGACGTGCTGACCCGCGTGCTGTACGGCGCCCCCACGGCCCTTGCGGTCGGCCTCGGCGCCATGACCATCGCCGGCGCATTCGGCATCCTGGTCGGCGGCCTCGCCGGCTACATCGGCGGACGCACCGACGAGGCGCTGATGCGCTTCACCGAGTTCTTCATGGTCGTCCCGGTCTTCCTCGTCATCCTGGCCGTCGTCCGCCTGTTCGGCATCCTCGTCGTCGGCACCTGGATGGAGCGCATCCCCCACCTCAACCTGCTGACCATCATCGTCCTCCTCGGCATCTTCGGCTGGCCCGGCATCGCCCGCCTGACCCGCGCCGAGTTCCTCCGCCTCCGCCACGCCGAGTTCGTCGAGGCCGCCCGCTGCATCGGCGCCACCACCCCCGACATCATCGTCCGCCACATCCTGCCCAACGCGCTGCCCTCCATCATCGTCGCCATCGCGCTCGGCATCGGCGGCGCGGTGCTGGCCGAGGCCATGATCAGCTTCCTGGGCTTCGGCGACCCCGACGCCGTCAGTTGGGGCCAACTGATCTTCTTCAACTACGAAACCCTCAAGATCGCCCCCTGGTCCTCCCTGGCCCCCGGCGCCGCGATCTTCATCACCGTCCTGGGCTTCAACCTCCTGGCCGACGGCCTGTCTGACGCCTTCAACCCCAGGCGCCGGGAATGACGCTGCTCCAGGTCGAAGGCCTGCGCGTCCGCTTCGACACCGAATCCGGCCCCGTCCACGCCGTCGACGGCGTCGATCTGACGGTCGCGCAGAACGAGGTTCTGGGCCTCGTCGGCGAAAGCGGCAGCGGCAAGACCATGACGAGCCTCGCTTTGCTGCGCATGGTGCCGAAGCCCGGCCGCATCGCCGCCGGCAGCATCCGCTTCGACGGCCAGGACCTGCTGGCCCTCCCCGACGCCGCCATGGCCCGGCTCCGCGGCAGCCGCATCGCCATGGTCTTCCAGAACCCCGCCCACTCGCTCAACCCGCTGCTGACCATCGGCGCCCAGCTCGGCGAGATTTTTCGAATTCACCGCCGCTCGTCCCGAAGCGACGCCGCCGCCCGCGTGGCCGAGCTGCTGCAACTGGTGGGCCTCTCGAACCCCATCCAGCGCATGCGGCAATACCCCCACGAAATGAGCGGCGGCATGAAGCAGCGCGTCTGCATCGCCCGTGCCTTGCTGTGCGAGCCCCGCCTGGTGCTGGCCGACGAGCCCACCACGGCGCTGGATGTCACCATCCAGGCCCAGATCCTCGACCTGCTGGCCGACCTTCAAACCCGGCTCGGCACCTCGATGGTGCTGGTCACGCATGACATGGGCGTGGTCGCCCGCATGGCCGACCGGATCGTGGTGATGTACGCCGGCCGCGTCGCCGAGACGGCCCCGGCCCGCATCATCTTCCACGCCCCGCTGCATCCCTACACCCGCGCCCTGCTGGAAAGCGTGCCCCGCGCCGACCGAGCGCCCACAGGGCAGGGCAGGGTGCGCCTGCCCGTCATCGCCGGCCGCCTGCCGGACCCGCTGCACCCCCCCGCCGGCTGCCGCTTCCATCCCCGCTGCCCCGACGCCATCCCGGACTGCGCCCGTATGACGCCGCTGCCGACCGAGATCGCCCCCGGCCACAGCGTCAGCTGCATCCGCCGCGGCAGCCGCTCGGCCCCCGCATGAGCCTGGTGCAGGTTGATGGCCTGGAAAAGCGCTACCCAGCCCGCCGCCAGGGCTGGCGGCGCGGCGCGGACCTGCGCGCCGTCGACCATGTGTCGTTCACGGTCGATCGGGCCGAAACGCTGGGCCTGGTGGGCGAGAGCGGTTGCGGCAAGACGACCGTAGCGCGCACCCTGCTGCACCTGGTGCCCCCCAGCGCCGGCCAGGTCCGCATCGGTGATGCCGACGTCACCGCCGTTTTCCGCGAGGGCCGCCGCGACGCCATCCTCGCGGTGCGCCGGGCCATGCAGTACGTTTTCCAGGATCCGTTCCTGGCGCTGAACCCGCGCTGGACCGTGGGCCAGGCCCTGGCGGAACCGCTGCGCGTCCACAGGCTGTTGCCCCAGCGCCAATGGCCGGACCGGGTGCAAAACCTGCTCGACCTGGTCGGCCTGGACTCCGCCCATGCCGAACGCTTCCCGCACGAACTGTCCGGCGGCCAGCGCCAGCGCGTCGGCATCGCCCGCGCCCTGGCGGTCGAGCCGAGGTTCCTGGTGTGCGACGAGCCGGTGTCCTCGCTGGACGTCTCCATCCGCGGCCAGATCCTGAATCTGCTGGGCGACCTCCAGGACCGGCTCGGCATCGCCTACCTGTATATCTCGCACGACCTCGCCTCGGTCCGCAGCGTCAGCCACCGCGTGGCGGTCATGTACCTCGGCCGCATCGTCGAGACCGGCCCGGCCGACGCCATCTTCGCGACCCCCCGCCACCACTACACCCGTGCCCTGCTGGCCGCGATCCCGGTCCCGGACCCCGACGCCCGGCGCGACCGCGGCATCGTGCTGGGC
This sequence comes from Rhodospirillales bacterium, assembly GCA_043740535.1. GTDB lineage: Bacteria > Pseudomonadota > Alphaproteobacteria > Acetobacterales > Acetobacteraceae > JBBROS01. The sequence goes on from JAYUCA010000564.1 coordinate 7,293, forward strand.
GAGCCGCCAAGCCTGCTCGCCCCCCCCGGCGGCTGCCATTTCCACCCCCGCTGCCCCGCGGCCTTGGCCGTGTGCCGCACCCAGGCGCCGGCAATGGCGGGGGACGGGCCGCACGCGTTCGCATGCCACAACCCGCACTGACCGCCCAGGCGCATCACCTCACGTATCCTCTCAACTTTCCTTCCTAATGCCATCATTACCCTGTATGGTTTGGGGGTTTAGTGCGGAGGGGTCCGATGCGTACCATCCTGTTTGCCATGCTGATCCTGCTTCCGGCCGCAGCCCACGCGCAGGGTGATCAGCAGCAGGTCGTCGATCGCGCCACGCTGGCCGCGCAGGACATGCTGAACAACAAGGACGGCACGGACGCCCAGTCCGTGCTGAGGCGTGCCCGCGCGGTGATGATCTGCCCGCAGGTGTTCCGCGCGGGCTTCCTGTTCGGCGGCCAGGGCGGCAACTGCGTGCTGGCCGCCCGCGACGGCGCCGGGTCATGGTCGTCACCAGCGTTCTACGGCCTGGCGGGCGGCAGCTTCGGCTTCCAGGCCGGCGTGGAGGACGCCGAGGTCATGCTGTTCATCATGAACGACAAGGGCCTGACCGCAATCATGGACAGCCAGTTCAAGCTGGCCGCCGACGCCAGCGGCACCTTCATCGACATGGGCGGCGGCATCGAGGGCGCCACCACCGCGGCGTTGCGCGCCGACATCGTCGGCTTCAGCCGCGCCCGCGGCCTGTTCGCCGGCATCGCCCTCAGCGGCAGCCTGATGAGCGCCAAATCCGACTGGAACCAGGCCTATTACGGCCGCGCCGTGGCCGCCCAGCAGATCGTCGTGGGCATGGAGGCCAGCAACCCGGCCGCCGACTCGCTCCGCGCCATCCTGATGAAGTTCGGCGCCCAGGCCGCCCCACCCGCGGCGCCTGCGCTCCCGGCCCCGGTCCCCATGGCGTCGAACGGCGCGTCTACCTCAGCGCCGTCGAACGGAATCCCGGTTGCTCCCGCGGGCAGGGCGATCCAGCAGCAGACCCTGGCCCCCCCGCCCCGGCGGTAGACCGCCGCATCAGCACGCCGCCCCACGGCTGTCCGGTTTGAATCCGTGTTCAATCACAACATCTGACGTCATGGCCGGGCTGACCCGGCCAGCACGCGGCTCCGTCAGCACCGCCATTTGAAGCTTACGGCCGCAACGCCCCAACAACGTACTGTTCAACCGCGTGGATCGCCGGATCAAGTCCGGCGATGACCTGGAATAACCCAAAAGCCGGGAACCGGGCCGGCGGGCGCCGCCCCCCTGGATGACACGGGGCTGCGGCTGCGCTACGTGCATGGCACCGCAGTCATCAGGGATAACCCGGCGCCGCCATGGCCTCCAGCAACGATATCCGCGCGACCTTCCTCGAGTATTTCGCACGCAACGGCCACCAGGTCGTGCCCAGCAGCCCGCTGGTGCCCCGCAACGACCCGACGCTGCTGTTCACCAACAGCGGCATGGTGCAGTTCAAGAACGTGTTCACCGGGCAGGAGCGCCGCGCCTACAGCCGCGCCACCACCGCGCAGAAATGCGTCCGCGCCGGCGGCAAGCACAACGACCTCGACAACGTCGGCTACACCGCGCGCCATCACACGTTCTTCGAAATGCTCGGCAATTTCAGCTTCGGCGACTACTTCAAGCCCGTCGCGATCGAGCACGCCTGGACCCTGCTGACCCGCGACTTCGGCCTGCCGAAGGACAAGCTGCTGGTCACCGTATACGCCGACGACGAAGACGCCGCCGCCCTGTGGCGCAAGATCGCCGGCCTGCCGGACGAGCGGATCATCCGCATCGCCACGTCCGACAACTTCTGGCGCATGGGCGACACCGGCCCCTGCGGCCCCTGCTCGGAGATCTTCTACGACCACGGCCCCGGCATCCCCGGCGGCCCGCCCGGCAGCGCGGACGAGGACGGCGACCGGTTCATCGAGATCTGGAACCTCGTGTTCATGCAATACGAGGAAGGCCCGCCCGGCACCCGCACGCCGCTGCCGCGCCCCTCGATCGACACCGGCATGGGGCTGGAGCGGTTCGCCGCCATCCTGCAGGGCAAGCACGACAACTACGACACCGACACCTTCCGCGCCCTGATCCTGGCCAGCGCCGACGCCACCGGACAGGGGCCCGACGGCCCGTTCCGCACCAGCCACCGCGTGATCGCCGACCACCTTCGCAGCACATCGTTCCTGATCGCCGACGGCGTGCTGCCATCGAAGGACGGCCGCGGCTACGTGCTGCGCCGCATCATGCGCCGCGCCATGCGGCATCTGCACATGATGGGCACGACGCAGGCGCTGTTCCACACGCTGGTCCCGGCCCTGGTGCGCCAGATGGGCGCCGCCTATCCCGAACTGCCGCGCGCCGAGGCGCTGATCACCGAGACGCTGCGGCTCGAGGAAGACCGCTTCAAGGCGATGCTCGACCGCGGCCTGGGCCTGCTGTCCGACGAAACGGCGCGGCTCGGCGAAGGCGCAGCGCTGCCCGGCGCCGTCGCCTTCAAGCTGTACGACACCTTCGGCTTCCCGCTCGACCTGACCCAGGACGCGCTGCGCGAGCAGGGCAGGGAGGTCGACGTCGACGGCTTCGCTGCCGCGATGCACGACCAGCGCACCCGCGCCCGCGCCGCCTGGGCCGGCACCGGCGACGCCGCGACCGAGCGCGTCTGGTTCGACCTGCGCGAGGCGCTCGGCGCCAGCGAGTTCCTGGGCTACGCGACCGAAACCGCCGAGGGCGAGGTGATGGCCCTGGTCATGGACGGCGCCCCGTCGACCGAGGCCGGGCCCGGGGCCAAGGTCGCCGTCATCCTGAACCAGACGCCGTTCTATGCCGAAAGCGGCGGCCAGGTGGGCGACGCCGGGCTGCTCAGCGGGCCGGACGGGCTGATCGTCAGGATCGACGACACGCAGAAGAAGCTGGGCGAGCTGTTCGTGCATGTGGGCGTGGTCGAGGGCGGGGTGCTGCGCGTCGGCGCGCACGTCCAGGCCGTCGTCGATCGTGTCCGCCGCGGCGCCATTCGCAGCCACCACAGCGCCACGCACCTGCTGCATGCCGCACTCCGCCGCCGCCTGGGCGCCCACGTGACCCAGAAGGGCAGCCTGAACGCGCCCGACCGGCTGCGCTTCGACGTCAGCCAGCCGACGCCGATCACCAAGGACGACCTGGCCGTGGTCGAGGCCGAGGTCAACGCCCAGGTCCGCGCCAACACCGAGGTCTCGACCCGCCTCATGACCCCCGAGGCCGCGGTGGCCGAAGGTGCCATGGCCCTGTTCGGCGAGAAATACGGCGACGAGGTCCGCGTCGTGTCCATGGGCGAGCGTCCCACGGACGGTGGCCCGGCCTATTCCGTCGAGCTGTGCGGCGGCACCCACGTGGCCCGCACCGGCGACATCGGCCTGTTCCGGGTGGTGAGCGAAGGCGCGGTCAGCGCCGGCATCCGCCGGGTCGAGGCGGTGACGGGCGCTGCGGCGCTGGCCGCCATCATGGAGTCCGACCGGCACATGCAGGAAGCGGCCGCCCTGCTCCGCGTCCGACCGGCCGAACTGCCCGAACGCATCGCCCAGCTCCAGGAGGACCGTCGACGGCTGGAGGCGCAGGTGATCGACCTGCAGAAGAAGCTGGCCACCGGCGCCGCCGCGGCGGAGATCGAGCAGCACGGCGGCGTGGCCCTGGCCGCCCGCAACCTTGGCGACATCCCGCCCAAGGACCTGAAGGGCGTGGCCGAAGCCATCGGCGCCGGCATGGGCAGCGGCGTCGTCGCCGTGGTGTCGACGGCCGACGGCAAGGCCAGCATCGTGGTCCGCGTCAGCGAGGACCTGACCGCCCGGCTCAGCGCCGTCGATCTGGTGCGCGCAGCCAGCGCCGCGGTGGGCGGCAAGGGCGGCGGCGGCCGTCCCGACCTGGCGCAGGCAGGCGGCCCGGACGGCGCCCACGCCGATGCGGCGCTGGACGCGATCCGGTCGACAATCACTGCTTTAGCGGAGCAAGCACGGATGCGTTGAGCATGGTGCGCCTTGCCCTTGGCCATCAAGCGAGGCAGCACCACGAAAACGCTTGCATCCGCGGCCGGATCGTTTAGGAATACGGAATTCACAAACGTCATGGGACGACAGACCAGCAGTGGAACCGCTCGCCGCCCAGACGGTCCTCGTCGACCAGGTGTACCGCAGCCTGGTCGCCGCCATCGCCGACCGCACCCTGCAGCCCGGCCAGCGCATCCTCCAGGCGGAGCTCGCCGCTTCGCTCGGCGTCTCCCGCCAGCCGATCAGCCACGCGCTCCAGCTGCTCAAGCAACAGAATCTCGTCCAGGATTTCGGCCGCAAGGGCCTCCAGGTTTCCCCCATCGACCCCGCCGGGATCCGCCACCTGTATGAGGTCCGCGGCGCCCTCGACGCCCTGGCCGCCCGCCTCGCCGCCAGCCGCGCCCTGCCGCCCGCCGCAATCGAAGCCCTCGAAGCAGCCGTCGCCGCCGGCAGCGCGCTTGGCCCCACCGCCACGCTCGCCTCCCTCGTGCAGGCAGACGTCGCCTTCCACCAGGTCGTCTACGACCTGTCCGACAACCCGGCCATCCCCGATACGCTCGCCCGGCAATGGCCGCATCTGCGCCGCTCCATGGGCGCCGTCCTCGATGCCGACGTCTACCGCCGCCGCGCCTGGTGCGAACACGCCGAGATCGCCAGGCTGATCCTGGCCGGCAAGCCAGACGAGGCCGGTGAGGCCGCCCAGCAGCACGCCGTCGACGCCGGCCGCCAGACCGAGCGCCGCCTGGTGCAGGAGACCCCGCCGCGCTGAATCATCAGCGATGCGGCTCAACCGGGGCAACCGCCCCCAACCACAAGCAGGAGGACCGGACCATGCAGTTGACCGCCCAGCAGATGGAGCAGTTCCACGAAGAGGGCTATTTCTTCATCCCCGAGGCCTTCTCGCCCGAAGAAGTCGCCGTCATGCAGGACGCTGCGAACGACATCTTCCGCGCCCCGCGGCCGGAGATATGGCTCGAGAAGTCCGGCGCCCCCCGCACCGCCTTCGCCTGCCACACCTACAACGACGTCTTCCACACCCTCGCCCACCACCCCCGCCTGGTCGAACCCGTGGAGCAGGTCTTCGGCGAGCCCTGCTACGTGCATCAGTTCAAGGTGAACGCGAAGTCGGCCTTCTCCGGCGACGTCTGGCAGTGGCACCAGGACTACGCGACATGGCTGAACGACGACGGCATGCCAGAGCCGCGGGCGATGAACATCTCGGTGTTCCTCGATGACGTGCTGCCCATCAACGGGCCGCTGATGCTGGTGCCGAAGTCGCACAAGTCCGGCGCGATCGCCGCCGGGCACGACACCAAGACGACGGCGTATCCGCTCTGGACGCTCGACAACGACCGCGTGGCCGAGCTGGTGGCCCTGGGCGGCATCGTCGCCCCCACCGGCAAGGCCGGCGGCCTGCTGATGTTCAGCGGCAACCTCGTGCACGGCTCCGCGGGCAACATCACGCCCTATCCGCGCAAGATCGTCTACCTGACGCTGTCCGCCGTCTCCAACCACATCCGCAAGCCGACCCGGCCCGACTGGATCGCCCATACGGACTTCACGCCCATCAAGGCGCTGCCCGATGACGCGCTGCAGAACTACCGCCAGAAGCACCAGATCGCGGCGGAGTAACGCGGTGGCCCGGGCACGATCCATATCGGCCCGGGCCATGCCGCTCGCACACCGGGACGAAGACCGTTCAAGGTCCGCCCGAAACAGGGAAACGTCATGACAATTTCCAGACGGGTGTTCGCAGGGGCCGTGGCCGCCGGCGCCCTTGCGGCCGCCGCCAGCCGCCCCGGCCGCGCCGAGGCGAAGTTCACGCTGAAGATCGGCTCGGACGTCCCGGCCACTCACTCGATGACCATCCGCACCAGGGAAGCCGCGGCGCGCATCCTGGCCGACACGCGCGGCGAGGTCGACGTGGGCCAGATCCTCGAGCGCAGTGGTGCCGTTCAGACGCCCGGCAGCCGCGTCACGGTCGTCCGCCGTGCCAACATATCAATGCTAAAAAGCAATTGCGAAGCGTGATCTCTAAGTCGTC
>JAYUCA010000565.1:0-1564 GCA_043740535.1 Rhodospirillales bacterium
TCGATGGCGGCGTCGGAAAAGCCGGGCCAGCGATGCGCCAGACGGTCCGACAGCGCCGCGCGGTCATGCGCCACCAGGTCGACGACGACCAGCCGCCCGCCCGGCGCCAGCATCCGCGCGGCCTCGGCCAGCACGGCGGCCGGGTCCTCGGCGTAGTGCAACACCATCTGCAGCACCACGACGTCATACTGCCCGGCCAGCGCCAGCCGGTACATGTCCGCCTGGCGCACCGACAGGTGCCCCAGCCCCGGTTTGGCCAGCCGCGCCCGCGCCAGCGCCAGCATCGCCCGGCTGGCGTCCACGCCCAGGCCGGCCTGCACCCGGTCGGCCAGCAGCTCCAGCAGCCGCCCCGTCCCGGTGCCGATATCCAGCAGCCGGCCCAGCCGCGGACCCGGCAGCATCGCCAGCAACGCAGCCTCCACGTCGATGGCCGGCAGCTCCAGCGCCCGCATCTCGTCCCAGTCCGCGCCCTGCTTGCGGAAGCTTTCAGAGGCGATCCGCGCCCGTTCCGCCAGCACCCGGGCGGCGGCGCGGCGGTCGGCTGCCAGCACCGGCTCGTCCTCGGGCAGCCGCGCCAGCAGCTCGGGCACCAGCCCGGCGTCGGGATGCACGGTGAACCACACGTTGGCGCCCTCCCGCACCCGCTCCAGCACGCCGGCGTCGCACAGCAGTTTCAGGTGGCGCGACAGGCGCGGCTGGGACTGGCCCAGGATCTCGGTGAACTCGACGACGCAGAATGCCCCGCGGGCGGCCAGCGCCAGCAGGCGCAGCCGCGTCGGCTCGGCGCAGGCGCGCAGGGCAGCGAGAAGGAGGTCCATGGCGATGGACATGACATAAACTTATCCTTATGTCCATGCTATGATGTTCATCGACGCTCGGCTCCCCGTCCGCTTCGGCCCGCTGGACAGCCGCGCCATCGACGAGGCCGTCCTGCTGGACGACGCGCGCCAGGCCGGCGCCCCAGCCGCCCGGTTCGAGCCGGGTCCTGCCGGCCACTCATTCGATTGCACTTGCTGCACGCCCCGCTCTGGCGCCGCGGCGGCGCTGGCCGCCCTGTTCAGGGAGCGCGCGGTGGGCACGCGTGCGCCGTTCCGAGCCGTCCTGGCGGATGTAGGCCCGTTGGGCGAGGCCGCGATCCGGGCCGCCCTCGCCGATGATCCCGTGGTGTCCGGCCGTTACCGGCTGGGTTGAGCCGGGATGTCCCCGTCCCCGCGCCCCAGGGGCCGCTGCATGTAGACGGTATCGATCCACCGCCCGAACTTGAACCCGGACGCCCGCAGGAGCCCCACCCGCTGGAACCCCAGCGAGGCGTGCACGCCGATCGAGCCCACGTTGTCTGAATCGCCGATCACAGCGTACATCTGGCGGAAGCCGCACGCCTCCGCCTCATGCAGCAGGCGTGCCACCAGCGCCTTGCCGACCCCCTGGCCGCGCACGTCGTCACGGACATAAATGCTGTCCTCGGCGCTGTAGCGATAGGCGGAACGGTCCCGCAACTGGGAGAAGTAGGCGTATCCGACCACCCCGGTTTCATCCGTGGCGGCGATGTAGGACCATCCGCGGC
>JAYUCA010000566.1:0-11597 GCA_043740535.1 Rhodospirillales bacterium
AGTTCGGCGCCGTGACCGACACCGCCGGCCCCGCGGGCGGCGACAGCATCACCGCCAGGATCGTCGTGCGCGCCAACGGCACGGTCAGCGGCCCTGCCACGCTGCAAACCGTCATCAGCGCGGTCAACGCCGGCAGCCCCGGTGGCCGCTGGACCGCCACCGTCGCGAACAGCGTGGGCGTCGTGGTCCCGCCGCCGCCGCCGGTCCTCTCTGGCCTGTATACCGCCCAGCGCGCGACCACGACGATCAGCATCCACCCTTTCGGCGGCCTGGTCATCGCCGACAAGGACCTCAATCAGACCGGGACGCTTGCCGTCACGCTGCAGGATCCGACGCTCGGCCACATGACCAGCGCCGGCCTGGGCAGCCTCGATGCGGCCGGACATACGTTTTTCGCCACGGGCAGCCTTTCGGCGCTCCAGGCTGCGGTGCAGCAGCTGGTCTTCACATCGACCGCGCCCGGCGCCGAGACATTCAATGTCACCCTCGTCGACGCCGCCGGTGGCATCGTGCAGGACAGCAGCTCCAGGCTGCTGATCTCCGCCTCGGTCGATCTGACGCAGGCCGCCCAGCACTTCGCCCCATCGCCGTCCGCCAGCTTCCTGACCGCGACGGCGGACGGGCAGCGCACGCTGGCCCAGGGGGAAGCCTATCAGGGTCCCGTCAATTACCTTCAGTCCCAGTATATCTACGATGGGGCCGACCCGGTCGTGATCGTCGCACAAAGCCCCAACGTCTTCGTGAAGAACTTCGTCGGCAGCGCTGCCGTCGCCCTCTTGTCCGGGCAGAACGTGGTCGATGCCGGCTACGGCTCGAACTTCATGATCGGCGGCACCGGGTCCGACGTGTTCTTTTTGAACGGCAGCGTCAACACCGTGACCTGGAACACCATCGTCGGCTTCCATCCCGGCGACATCGCGACGCTGTGGGGCTACCACGCCGGGGTCTCCGCCTACCACTGGGACGATGTGGCCGGCGCCGTGGGCTACACGGGCCGCACCCTGCGGGCGGACCTTCTGGGCAACGGCAACGTGACGGCAAGCCTGACGTTCGCCGGCACGGCGGCGGCCGACACCAACAAGTATGCGATCACGACGGGCCAGGTCGCCGGGCTCAACTACATGGGAATCTTCGCGGCCTGACCCGCATCGCCTTTGCACGTTCCCGCGATGGCGGCGCAACCCGATGCCGGGTGGCGCGCTCCGTGTTGGCACTCACGGCGAACGGCGTTCGCCATGGGCACGAAACCAATAAGGAGATTGCCATGAAGCCCGTCATCAGAACCGCTGCCATGCTCGGATTGCTGGTCGCTGGGGCCGTTCAGGCCCAGACGACGACCACCAGGCCCAGCACCGCGCCCGCGCCTTCGGCGTCGATGCCCGTCACCCCGGCGTCGCCGGCGCCTGCGTCATCAGCGTCCACGACAGCGCCGGCCCCTGCCACATCGCCAGCTCCGGCGGCGGTATCCAGCTCGGCGAACCCGCGCACGACCGCGGCGCCGGTTGCCGGCGCCAACAGCTTCACCGAGGGCCAGGCGCGGGCCCGTATCGCCGACCGCGGCTTCGGCAACGTGACCGACCTGAAGAAAGACGATCAGGGCGTCTGGCGCGGCACCGCGCAGAAGGACGGCAAGTCCGTGTCCGTAGCACTCGACTACCAGGGCAACGTCCAGACCCGCTGATCACCGCATCCTTCCACAAGGAGTTTCTTATGAGCACCATCATCACGCGGCTGTTCGACACCTACGAGCACGCGAGTCTCGCCGTGACCGAACTCGAGACGGCCGGCATCCCGCATAGCGCCATCAGCCTCGTCGCGAACAACGTCGATGACCGCTACACGAACGTTGTGCCCACGGCGCATGACCATGACGCGTCGGGCGCCGGCGCCGGGGCGGGCACCGGGGCCAGCATCGGCACCGTGCTGGGCGGCGGCGCCGGTCTGCTGGCCGGGCTCGGCATGCTTGCCATTCCCGGCATCGGCCCGGTCGTGGCGGCCGGCTGGCTGATCGCGACTGCGGTCGGCGCCGGCGTCGGCGCCGTCTCCGGCGGGCTGCTCGGATCGTTGGTCGGCGCCGGCGTGTCCGAGACGGACGCGCACGTCTATGCCGAGGGTGTCCGCCGCGGCGGCACGCTGGTCACGGTGCGGGCCGAGGATCACCAGGTCGGCACCGTCGAGAGCATTCTCGACAAGAACAGCCCGGTCGATCCGTCGCAGCGCGGCGAGGAATACCGCGCCGAGGGCTGGAGCCGGTTCGACGAGGCGTCACCCCCGTATGTCCCCGGGACCGCATCGACCGTTCGTCCCGGCACGACTGCCTTCTGATCGACTGACTGCCCTGGCAGGGGGCGGCGCAGCGATGCGCCGCCTTTTGCTTTTCCACGGTCACCCCATGTCATGGCCTCTGCCTGGAGACATCGCCCTGCCAGACGCTCTGACGGCCCACATCAATCGCATCGGCACCGCAACGCCGGCAAACGACGTCCACCAGGCCTTCATCGACTTCGCCCGCGCCACATTGACAGACAAGAGAGCGTGTCGGTTGTTCGACCGCATGGCGGAACGATCCGGCGTTGCGCACCGGTATTCCCATCTGCTGCCGGCAGCTGATCAGGGGGCCTCGCTCGACAGCGCGGGCTTCTATCGCCGGGGCGCCTTCCCTGGCACCGCCGACCGGATGCGCGCGTATGAGCAGCATGCCACCGATCTCGCGGTGCAGGCCGTCGAGGCGCTCGATCCTGGTCCGATCACCCACCTGATCGTCGCGAGCTGCACCGGCTTCACAGCGCCGGGCATCGACCAGCGCATCGCCGACCGGCTGCAGCTGGGCGGCGGCTTGCAGCGGACGCTGGTCGGGTTCATGGGCTGCTACGCGGCGGTCCCCGCGCTTCGGCTGGCCCACCAGGCGGTCCGGTCTGACCCGACGGCCCGCGTGCTGGTCGTGGCGCTGGAGCTGTGCACTTTGCACCTGCAGGAAACCCAGGACCTCGAGACCGTCCTGTCCTTCCTGATCTTCGGCGACGGCGCCGCGGCGGCCCTGGTCACGGCCGAACCCAGCGGCATTGCGCTGCACGGCTTCCACGCGGCGACCATCCCGGATACGCAGGACCTCATCACCTGGCGTATCGGCGACCAGGGGTTCGACATGCGCCTCAGCGGCAAGGTGCCTGGCGCCATCGCCGCCGCCCTCCGCACCGAGGCCGACCGCAACGACAACGAGGGCATGTTGGGTGGCCAGGACGTCCGCGACATCGTCCACTGGGCCGTGCACGCCGGGGGCCGCACGGTGCTGGACGCTGTCGAGCAGGGCCTGCGGCTGTCGGCCACCGCCCTTGCACATTCCCGCGCCGTGCTGAACGACGTCGGCAACGTCTCCTCCGCCACCCTGGGCTTCGTGCTGCAGCGCATGCTCGCCCAGACCACGACCGGCCCCGGCATCGCGCTCGCGTTCGGGCCCGGCCTGTGTGCCGAATCCTTCCGCTTCAGCCGCGTGTAGCATGGCGGGACGCATCGCCCGCGCGCGCAGCACCCAACCCGAGTGGATGGACACCGAGACCGTCACCGCCGCCGACTTCGCCGCCTGCCTGGCAGACCTCGCCGCCGTCAACACCGTCACTTTGGCCCGCCTGCCGACCGTCGCGTTCATTCGCCGCGCGGCCCGCCGCGCCGGCGGCCGTCCGCTCCGCGTTCTGGACGTGGGGTGCGGCGAGGGCGACACGCTCCGCCGCCTGCACCGGTGGTCCGTCCGCGCCGGCCAGACTCTGGAACTGGTAGGCCTTGACCTCAACCCGGTCGGCATCGAGGCCGCCCGCGCCGCCACGCCAGCCAGCGTCCCGATCGAATACCGCACCGCCGACATCTTCGATCCTGGCCTGGGCCAGTTCGACGTCATCCTCAGCGCGCTGTTCACCCACCATTTGTCCAACGCCGAGATCATCGCCTTCCTCCGCGTCATGGAGGCGCATGCGAGCGTGGGCTGGTTCATCAACGACCTGCACCGCCACCCCGTCGCCTACCACGGCTTCCGCGCCCTTTCGCGTGTCGCCGGATGGCACCGCTTCGTGCAGCACGACGGCCCCATCAGCGTCGCCCGCAGCTTTTCCCGCCGCGATTGGCACGGGCTGCTGCACGGCGCCGGGCTGGACGACGCGGCCGTCGTGCGATGGCACGCGCCCTTCCGCTACTGCGTGACCCGCTTCAAATGACCGTGCTCATTGCCGGCGGCGGCGTCGCCGGCGCGGCCGCGGCGTGCCTGCTGGGCCCCCGCGCCACCCTGATCGAGCGGGAAACCCGGCCGCACGACAAAATCTGCGGCGAATTCATCAGCTGGGAAGGGCAGGAGGCCCTGGCGCGGCTGGGCCTGGACCTGATGTCGTTGGGCGCCGCCCCCATTCACGCCGTCCGCCTGGTCCACGGCAGCACGACATCGAGCGCCACGTTGCCAGCCCCCGGCCTTGGCCTCTCGCGCCGCGTGCTGGACCAGGCGATGCTGGCACAGGCCGCCCGGTCCGGTGCGACGATCCTGCGCGGCCACACGGTCCGCCGCCTGACCGCGGGCGGCCTCGAAGTCTATGGCATGGGCCGCATCGAGGCCGAACGCATCCTGCTCGCCACCGGCAAGCACGACCTTCGTGGCGCCAGGCGCCGGGCGCAACCGGAAGACCTCGTCGGCCTGAAGATGTACTTCCGCCTGGCGCCAGACCAGGCCGCCGCCCAGGAGGAGCATGTCGACGTGGTGCTGTTCCCCGGCGGCTACGCCGGCCTGCAGCCCGTCGAGGACGGGCTGGCCAACCTGTGCCTGCTGATCCGCCGTACCGCCTTCGACGCCGCCGGCGCCACCTGGCCCGGCGTGATGCAGCACCTTGCGCGCACCAGCCCCCATCTCGCCCGGCGGCTCCAGGGCGCCACGCCCCACCTCGACCGCCCCGTCGCCATCTTCCGCATGCCGTACGGCTTCGTCCACGACCCGGCCCCCGGCGACCCGCCCGACGTGCTGCGCCTGGGTGACCAGATGGGCGTCATCCCGAGCTTCAGCGGCGACGGGATGGCCATCGCCCTCCATACCGCGTTCGCCGCCGTCGCCAGCCTGCACGATCCCGACGCCTACCACCGCCGGCTGCGCCAGGACCTCCGCGGGCAGATCGGCCGGGCCATGCTGCTGCACCGCCTGGGCCAGGCCCATCCCCGTTTGCTGGCGCTTGCCGCCCGCGCCTGGCCCGGCGCCCTCGCCCTCGTCGCCCGGCTCACTCGTGTTCCGTCGGCCCGCCTGGCGTGGCGATGAACGCCATGATCTCCTGCAGCATCTCTTCGGGCTGATCCACGCGGATCGAGTGGCCGCTGTCCTCGAAGATGCGCAGGCGCGAACCCGGCAGCAGCGCGTGCAGCTCCTCGCTGAACTCCGGCGCGCAGATCCAGTCGTGCCGGCCCGCCAGGATCAGCGCCGGCGCCGTGATCTGCGGCAGCTCCGGCCGCAGGTCCATCCGCCGCAGGAACCCGCCGGGACCGAAGGCCCGGTTCAACGGCTCCGGCGACGGGACGCCGCGGCCCCGCACCGCCCCCGTCTGGGACGGATCGAACCGCCGGGAATACAGCGGACCCATGATCTCGTAGTAGGCCTGCACCTGCTCCGGCGTCTCGAACCCACCCGCCCACAGCGTTTCGCAGGCCTCCTGCTGCGCCTTCGTCCCTCGCTCCTGCACGATCTGCTGCGCCCTGCTGACGAACCCGTCATGCGCCGCCGTCACGATCAGCACCAGATGCGACACCGCCTCGGGATACCGCGCCGCATGCGCGATCGCGACCATTCCGCCATAGCTGGTGCCGATGCTGACGATCGGCCCCAGGCCGAGGTAGCGCCGCAGCGCCTCCATGTCGGCCACGTTCTCGTCGAGCGTGTACAGCGCCGGGTTGCCGCGCGATGAGCGTCCCTGGCCGCGATGGTCGAAATACACAAGCTGCAGCGCGTCGCTCAGCGGCGTGAAGGCGGGCTTGAACCCGGAATGGTCCCCGCCCGGGCCGCCATGCACCAGCATCGCCGCCTGCTTCTGTCGCATGACGGGTCCGTCCGGCACCAGGCCGGCGCCCTCGACGTCGAAATAGATCTCCGTCCCGCGCACAAACGCCTGCATCGTCCGCCCTCCCTGGACGCCGCAGCATCCTCCACCGCCGCCGGCTTGAAAAGCGTCTGCGACCCGAACGCCACGCCCGCCGCCGCCCGGGCGCAGGCGCCCGGAACTTGACACGCCGCCCCCCGCCCGCATCGTGGCGCAAAGACAAGGCGGGGGACCGGCAATTGAACGACACCGTGCAGGTCGAGCAGGACGCCGGCGTCCTGACGTTGACGCTGAACCGGCCGGACCGCCTGAACAGCTTCAACGAGCCGATGCAGCAGGCGCTGATGGCCGGCCTGGACCGCGCAGCGAATGACGCAGCGGTTCGCGCCGTGGTGCTGACCGGCGCCGGCCGCGGCTTCTGCGCCGGGCAGGATTTGGCGGAGGTCACCCCCGGGCAGGATCTGGGTCACACGCTGGAAACCAGGTTCAACCCCCTGATCCGGGCCGTGCGCGCCCTGCCGAAACCCGTGCTGTGCGCCGTGCACGGCGTGGCGGCCGGCGCCGGCGCCAACCTTGCCTTCGCCTGCGACATCGTCCTCGCCGCCCAATCGGCCCGGTTCCTGCAGGCCTTCGTCAAGATCGGCCTGATCCCCGACGCCGGCGGCACCTGGTTGCTGCCCCGCCTGGCCGGGGACGCCCGGGGCCGCGCGATGGCGATGCTGGGTGAACCCGTCGGTGCACCCCAGGCCGAGGCCTGGGGCCTGATCTGGCGCGCCGTGCCCGACGACACCCTGGCGGCCGAGTCCGTCAGGATCGCCCGTCAGCTCGCCGCCCTGCCGACCGAGGCGATGCGCCTGATCAAGCAGGCCTTCGCCGCCAGCGCCACGAACACGCTCGACCAGCAACTCGACCTCGAGCGGGATCTGCAGCGCGAGGCCGGCCACACGCCCGACTTCCACGAGGGCGTTCGCGCCTTCTTGGAAAAACGCCCCCCCACCTTCACCGGTCAGCCCCGATGACCCAGGTCGATCTGGCCCGACGCTGCGCCCGCGCCATGTGGGAGGGCGACCGGGCGAGCCAGGGCCTGGGCATGGTCCTGGATCACGTGGCGCCCGGCGCCGCGCAGCTCTCGATGACCGTCCTGCCCGCTATGCTCAACGGCCACGGAACCTGTCACGGCGGCTTCATCTTCACCCTGGCCGACAGCGCCTTCGCCTTCGCCTGCAACACCGACGGCATGGCCTCCGTCGCCAGCCACTGCAGCATCAGCTTCCTGCGCCCGGCCCGCGCGGGCGATCACCTGGTCGCTACCGCCGAGGAACGCCAGAAAGCGGGCCGCGGGGGCATCTACGACGTCCGCGTCACGGTGGCGGGCGCCATCATCGCCGAGTTCCGCGGCCACTCCCGCACCACCGGCGAGCGCCTGGTCCCCCATGCTGCATGACCTGTCCCCACGCCCCGGCGACCTCGACCCGATCGAGACCGCCTCCCGCGATGAGATCGCCGCCCTTCAGCTTCTGCGCCTGAAATCGACGCTTCTGCACGCCTACGCCAACATCCCGCACTACGCCGCCGCCTTCGCCGCCGCCGGGGTGCACCCCGACGACCTGCATACCCTGGACGACCTGAAGCGCTTCCCCTTCACCACCAAGGCGGACCTGCGCGCCAACTACCCCTTCGGCATGTTCGCCGTGCCCCGCGACCGCATCGCCCGCATCCACGCCAGCAGCGGCACCACCGGCAAACCCACCGTCGTCGGCTACACCAGGGCCGACCTCGATGTCTGGGCGGACGTCATGGCCCGGTCCATCCGCGCCAGCGGCGGCCGCCCGGGCATGCGGGTCCACATCGCCTATGGCTACGGCCTGTTCACGGGCGGCCTGGGCGCCCATTACGGCGCCGAGCGCCTGGGCTGCGCAGTCATCCCCATGGGCGGCGGCCAGACCGAGCGCCAGGTCCAGCTTATCCAGGACTTCGAGCCCGATATCATCATGGTCACCCCCAGCTACATGCTGGCGATCCTGGACGGCTTCCGCGCCGCCGGGCTCGATCCTGCCGCCACCAGCCTGAAAGTCGGCATCTTCGGCGCCGAACCCTGGACCAACCGCATGCGCGGCGAGATCGAGCAGGCGTTCGACATGCACGCCGTGGACATCTACGGCCTGTCCGAAGTCATGGGCCCCGGCGTCGCCAACGAGTGCGTCGAGACCAAGGACGGCCTGCACATCTGGGAAGACCACTTCTACCCCGAGATCGTCGATCCCGAGACCGGCGTGCCCTTGCCGGACGGCCAGGAAGGCGAACTGGTCTTCACCTCGCTGACCAAGCAGGCCACGCCCATTATCCGCTACCGTACCCGCGACCTCACGACCCTGCTGCCCGGCACCGCCCGCTCCATGCGCCGCATGGCCAGGATCACCGGCCGCAGCGACGACATGATGATCATCCGCGGGGTCAACGTCTTCCCCACCCAGATCGAGGAACTGGTCCTGGCCAGCCCCGACCTGACTGGTCACTACCAAATCGAGCTGACCCGCGAGGGCCGCATGGACAGCATGCTCGTCCGTGTGGAGGCCCGGCCCGAAAGCTTCGGCATCGCCGAGCCATCCCCCCTCGCTGCCGCCATCAAGATCCGCATCGGCGTGACCGCCACCATCGAGATCGTCGCCCCCGGCGGCATCGAGCGCAGCCTGGGCAAGGCCCGCCGCGTCATCGACCGCCGCCCGAAGCACTAGAGCGGTATCGTTTCAGGTTGCTTGGACCTGAAACGAGGTTCCGCGTTCTTAATCAACAAACTAGAGCTTGATCGCTTCGTCAACCTGAAGCGATCATGCTCTAGCCGCATGACCCGTCATCGCGAGCCGCCCTTGCGGCGCGGCGATCCAGGGGCCGAGAGCGGTGCATGTGGTTACTGGATCGCTTCGCCAAGCGGCTCGTGATGACAGCGATGGGGCGGCAAGAAGACGTGTTTACCAAGCAGTTGATATTGCTGACTGACCACTGTCATACCCAGGGTCCGCCGAAGGCCGGCGCCGAACTCGTGATGACGGATCATCGGGAGAGGGACGAGGTGTCACCCTGGCTGCGCGCGACCGCGACCGTGACCTCGCCGATGCCGGAGAACACGGCACGCGCGTGATCGCCGGGCGCAAGCGGGAACTGGCGCACGAACGATCCTGTCATGACGATGTCGCCTGCCCGCAGCCTGCGCCCGTAGGCGCCGAGCCTGCCCGCGAGCCATGCGACCGACCGCAACGGATTGCCGAGCACGGCTGAGCCGAGGCCGCTTGCCACCTGGGCCCCGTTCAGGAACACGTCCGCCCGCACGTCTGCCAGGTCGAGATCCCCAAGCGGCAGCGCCTCGCCCAAGATCACGCTGCGCTGCTGCGCGTTGTCCGCCAGCGCCAGAGACATCTGCGACACGATATCGCCCCGCGTCTCGATGATCTCGAAAGCCGGATGGATGGCATCGACGCCCCGGCGCACCTCCTGCATGGTCGCAGCCCCATACAAGTCGCGGCCCAGCCGCACGCAGATCTCCGTCTCGAACCCCGGCTTGATCAGTTCGGACGCGCCGAACGCGTGGCCAGTGGGCCTGGTTTCCAGGACGCAGCCGAACACGGGCTCGTGGAAGCCGAACTGCTCCTGGATCGTCTTGGCGGTTAGCCCCACCTTCTTGCCGATCTGCCGCTCGCCGGCGGCGACCCGGCGATCGGTCATCGCCAACTGGATGCGGTATGCGTCATCCAGCCCGAGTTGGCCGGCATAGGCGGCGGGGAAGAAATCGCCTTTCTCCCGTGCGGCCCAGAATGCCTCCACCGCGCCGTCGAGGTCGATTGGCATCGCTATTCCCTCCCGTATTCTGCATTCCTCGCGGATCCTTTGAACAGCTTCAAGCGTTGTGTGCCTGTTTTCGGCCAACCGACTCTGAGGTGACACGCGATGCCTGGTGCGAACGGAAGCCTACTTGGCCCCCTGGCATCGGGGGTTTTACTGTTGCTGACAGGGTGCCAGGCGCCTCCGCCTATACGTTTGCACCCTGTGGCGAGCGTCTCGGCGCCTCGGCGCGTGGTCAGGGCCATTCCGCAGCCGCGCCCTGACAGCGCCGAGGTGTCTGCCTGCCAGGCGCCGGCGCCGGGCCTGTCGGAGCAGCGCAAGGAAGAACTTTTTCGGCAGTTCGCGGCTCAGCGTCCCGATGCCGGCGAAAGGGTAGCGGTGGCGCAGTCGAGCATGCCCGCCGCGACAGGCGCGTGCCGGGCTGCGGGACGCTGACTGGTGATGCAGCAGACCGACGTTCATGCCCATCACCTCGCCAGGCCCGCCGATGACATCCTGGCCTTCCTTGAGCCGGGCGGCTGCACTCTCGTGCTGGTGGGCCCATCCGGCTCAGGAAAGACGACGCTCCTCGATGAACTGCTTGCACGGCTTCCTGGCAAGATCATCAAGGTCGCCAACCCGCTGGTCAGCCCCATCACCCCCGATCGCTTCCTGTTCCAGATAGGCGGCACGAGCGACGATCGCGACGACGGCGAGGCCATCATCCAGTGTCTGCTCGGAACCCCGGGCAATGGGAAACCGACCACGCTGGCCGTAGACGACGCACACTCGCTGGATCCGCAGGTATGGCCTGTGCTGGCAAGGATCCCTGGCCTGGTGGCTCCGAATGAGGCAGGCATGAACCTTATCATCGCGACGCGCCCGGAACTGCTGGACGCTTTGCCGAGGCTCATGCTGCACGCAACGCAGGGTCTGCCGCGGACGCTGATCGTCACGTTGCCCGAGCCCGCGCACATGCGCCCGCCAGTCGCTGTCGAGGCGCCCGCGGCGGCCGCGATCGCTCCCCCGCCCGCTACGCGATCGAGGCGACCTGGCCGCCCTCCCGCAGCCGGACCGCCTGGCCGAAGCAGGCTGGCCTGGATCGGCGGCGCTGCGGTCTTGGCCGTGGCGGTGATCGCTGTGACGAGTTCTGTGACCAGACCGGCCTTCCAGGCTTTCATGGCGGCCCCTGTTTCGGCCCCGGCTTCCGGGCCTCCGCAGATGGCAGTGATCGCGGTCCCGGCGACTATTGCAGGTGGCGATTCCGTCCCGGCAAAAGAGGAAGCGATGGCGAATGACGTGGGGCAGGCATCGGCGCCGGCCATACCGGGCTCGTCAGACCAGCCAGAGCTGTCGGCGCCGATGCTGCCGCTGCCCGCGCAACCATTGCCCCGGCTCGTCCAGCAAGGGTCGAGTATTTCAGACAACCAACTCCGGCAGGAGTTCGCAGCCTTCCTGCGCCGGGCAGGCCGGGACACGGCCAGCCTGGCGCCATCCGCGCGGGACGCCCTGTATCGGGAGTATCTGAGCTGGCGCGAACGAGGGCTGTCCGGCCAGACCGAGCCCGGCGCGAACTGACCATTCACCATTGTTCGATACGGTCGAAGTGGTCTTGTCGCCTTCATGTGGCGGATGGTAACTGCTCAACCCACCTTTAGCTGATATCCCAGCGGGGCTGCGAGAAAGCCTATTGACACGGTAACGGGCGAGTCGATTCAAGGTGGTGGT
>JAYUCA010000567.1:0-2406 GCA_043740535.1 Rhodospirillales bacterium
CATGCGCGCGACCTCCTCGGGGCCGGACGCGGACACGCCGAGCGACCGGCACACGGCGAGGCGGGCCGACTCCCAGGCGGCGCCGTCCAGCAGCCCCGCGCGGGGGTCGGCGTAGCGCAAGCTGGGCGAGGCGAAGAGGTCGCGCCGGCGCAGGGCGGCACGCATCCGGTCCACGGCGCCGTCGCGGACCACGCGCCTCAGCCAACCTGGCGGCACGAACTCGACCGGTAGCCTGGCCGGGCTGCCGTCGCCCCTCCGCAGGTGGTGCAGGGCGGCCAGCAGGGGCTTGGCGGCCGGCGCGGCGCCGAGCTGGGCGACGCGCGCCAGACCCGGCAGGAAGCGGCGGACGCGGCTGTGCTGCGCCAGCAGCTCGTCGAAGTAGGGGTCGTCCGGCGGCCGGGCCAGCGCGTCCACCCGCGCCATCGCCGCCTCGATCACCTCGCGCGGCACCGCGGCGAACGCCGCCGCGCGCGGGTCGCCCTCGCCCTGCTCCAGCAGCAGGCCCCAGCCCTGGCTGAGGGTCAGTGCCGCGGCGTCCAGGTCGCGCAGGCCCCGCATCCGCGCCTCGCGGCCAGCCTTCCGGGCGTCGGTGAATATTTGCGTCACCACGATGTCGAACAGGTCCAGCACGTCGTCCTGCGCCGCGGCCTCCAGCGTGCGGATGAACGCGATCAGCGTTGCCAGGCGTCGGTCGTCCGGCAGGCGGGCGACCGCCGACGCCTTGGCGGCCCCGGCGAACCGCGCCAGGGCCAGCACGCGCGCGCGCGGCAGCCGGTCCGTGCGGGGCAGCCCGGCCGCCAGCAGCCGCACCTCGTCGAGCCTGGCCACGGCGCGGGCCAGCTCCGCCGCGCTTTGCAGCACCGGACCGTCGCGCAGGCGGTCGAGCGGGCTTTGCCGCCTGCCGTCAGGCGTCACGAGCAATGCCTCCAGCCGCTCCGTCTGGTCGGCCGTGATGCCGGCCAGCATCTGCTGCCACAGCCGCTTTGCCGCCCTGGCGCGCACGCGGGCGATGCTGCGCTCCAGCGTGGTCACGCCGGGCAGCAGCACCTTGTGGGCGATCAGCCAGGCGGTGGCGCGGTCGAACAGGGCGCTGGGCCGGTCCGAGCCGGTTCAGCACAGGGCGTAGAGCCAGCGGTTGAGCCGAAACTGCACGAAGGGTTCGGAAAAGGCCCGGTAGCCGTAGCGGTCCCTGATCTCGGCCGGGTGGTTCCAGCGCCACTCGCTGCCCGCGTACTCGGCCAGCAGCCCGCCGGCCTGGATGCCGAGCTGGCCGGCCATGAACGCGACAGCCTGGGCCGGCACGTCCGCGGGCTGCTCCAGGAAGGTGCCCAGGAATCGGACAGTGCCGAGCTGGACGGCGAAACCCAGCCGCATGTGCGCGCCGCGGCGCCCGGCGACGAAGGCTCGGTCGGCGTCGTCGAGGTGGAAGTAGCGGGCCAACTGCTCGGGGGCGGGTTCGCCGGCGTAGCGACCGTAGCGCCGCTCCTGCTCCTCGTTCAGGAAGGAGACGGGCACAGGCGGTCCTTTCTGGGCGGCCTGGCGTCAGCTTCGTAGGTCAAGCTGGGCTGGCCGCAGCCCTGGCGAGTTCGCGGTAGAGGGTGGCGCGATGCACCTTGAGCAGCCGTGCGACCTCGCGCACGGGCTTGCCATCCTCCACCAGCTTACGGCCGAGCGCCACCTGATCGGGCGCCAGCGCCGGGGGGCGGCCGAACCGCACGCCCTTCTGCTGCGCCGCGACCCGGCCAGCGCTGGTGCGGCCCAGGATCAGGGCGCGCTCGAACTCGGCGATCCCGGCGTACACGGTCAGCACCATGCGGCCGGCGGGGCTGGTGGTGTCGGCCCAGGGTTCGGCCAGGCTGCGTAAGCCAGCGTCGGCATCGCGTAGCCGTTCGGCAACGTCCAGCAGGTCGCGCGTGGAGCGGGCCAGGCGGTCCAGCCGAGTGACGACAAGCACGTCGTTGGCGCGCACCTGGTCGAGCAGCCGGGCCAGCTCGGGCCGGTTGCGCTGCGCGCCGGACAGCTTCTCCTCATACAGCCGCCGGCAGCCCGCCTCGCGCAGCGCACGGCGCTGGAGCGCGAGGTCCTGGTCGTCGGTGCTGACGCGGGCGTAGCCGAGGAGCATGGAAACCGTTGCGGAAGTTGTCGCGGAGCATTGGCGTTATGCGACATACTTCTGCAACAGCAAAGTGCCCGGCCCGCTTGGGGCACGGCGATGGTCGCGGAACTCCTAAGTTGCGCGACACGCACCCCGCAACGTCACGTGCCAACCCTTACATAGGTTTTCCGTTCCGTTGCTCCCCAGACCCCCCGATCAGCACGACCTCGTGGCTCCAGTCGAACTGATACGCCTCGCCGGGCGCAAAGCTCAGCGGCACGAACGCATCCACCGATGTTGCCGCACGCTCG
>JAYUCA010000568.1:0-5887 GCA_043740535.1 Rhodospirillales bacterium
AGCGCGCCGGGCAGGTCGTTGACCCAGTGCAGCGACAGGCTGGCGACGACCAGGTCGAACGCGCCGGGGCCGAACGGCAGCCGCTCCTCGTCCGCCGCCACCGCCAACCCGCCGTTGCCGGCCGCCATCCGCGGCGACAGGTCGCAGCTGACCACGCCCAGCCCGCGCGCCCGCAGCAT
This sequence comes from Rhodospirillales bacterium, assembly GCA_043740535.1. Lineage (GTDB taxonomy): Bacteria > Pseudomonadota > Alphaproteobacteria > Acetobacterales > Acetobacteraceae > JBBROS01. The sequence goes on from JAYUCA010000568.1 coordinate 180, forward strand.
CGGCGCCACCACGCCGCGGCCGCCCACGTCCAGCGCCTGGGTGAAGCGCTGCGTCGTGTCGTCCAGCCGGTCCAGCAGCCGCGCCGCGGCATCCTGCAGCACGTCCGCCACACGCCCCACCGTGCGCGCCGCCCGGTCCCGGTGCAGCCGCACGGCGTGGCGATCGAAGACCTGCGATACCGACATGCCCCCCATGTGCCGTCGCACGCAGGCTTTGACCAGCCCGGCTGCGCGGGACTAGCCTCCGGCCAACCAACAGGGGACACGCCATGAACGCACCCGCCACCAGCGCCGCCCGCACCGCCGCCGTCGCGGCCGCGATGGACCGCGTGAAGCATATCGAGCACAGCCAGGGCGTCACCCGCCCGTCGCTGGACGCCATCAAGGCCGAGCTGCTGGCGCTCGCCGCGCATGAGTCGCTGTTCCCCGCCGCCGAATTCCCGCCGCCGCCCGAGGGCGAGAAGGGGTCGAAGCGGTATCTGCTGCAGGAGGACCCGGATGGCCGCTTCGCCATCTACATGCTGGCGCTGAACCCCGGCAATTCCAGCAAGCCGCACAACCACACCACCTGGGCGGTGATCACCGCCGTCGACGGGCAGGAGATGAACAAGGTCTACACCCGCCTGGATGACGGCACGCAGGCGGGGGTCGCGCGGATCGAGGAGGTGCGGGAGGTGATGGTGGAGCCGGGCACCGGCCTGGCGCTGATGCCGGAAGACATCCATTCCATCCACACGATGGGCGCCAAAAGCACCCGCCACCTGCATTGCTACGGCCTCGCGCTGGAGCGGCTGGACGACCGGGAAGGCTTCGACCCCGAGAAGGGCACCGTGCAGCCCTACAACAAGGCCTTCATGACGCCCACCGCGAACCGCTGATGCGCCAGATCGACGCACGGACGCTCCGCGCCTGGATCCAGGACGGCCACGAGCTGGCCATCCTGGACGCGCGTGAGGAAGGGGAGTTCGGCGCCGGGCACCTGTTCTGGGCGGCGCCATGCCCGTTGTCGCGCGCGGAGCTGCGCATCCCCGCCGTGCTGCCGCGCCTGGCCACAAGGATCGTCTGCGTCGACGACGGCCGTGGCCTGGCGGAGCGGCTGGCCGCGTTGCTGGAGCGTCTGGGCGCCGACGACGTCCATGTGCTGACCGGCGGCACGCCGGCCTGGGCGGCCGCCGGCTACGTCGTGTTCACCGGCGTGAACGTGCCCAGCAAGGCGTTCGGGGAATGGGTCGAGCATCGCTATGGCACGGAAAGCGTCGATGCCGCAGACCTCAAGGCCTGGATGGACGACGGCCGCGACATGGTGGTGCTGGACAGCCGGCCGATGGACGAGTTCCGCCGCATGTCGATCCCCACCGGCATCAACGTGCCGGGCGGCGAGCTGGCCTACCGCATCGCCGACATGGTCCCCGATCCGTCGACCACGATCGTGGTCAACTGCGCCGGCCGCACCCGCAGCATCATGGGCGCCGAGAGCCTGCGCCGCGCCGGCGTGCCGAACCCGGTCGTGGCGCTGCGAAACGGCACGATGGGGTGGGAGCTGGCCGGGCTGACGGTGGCGCGGGGCGAAACCGCACGCTATGCGCCCGGCGTGCCGAAGACCGCGGCGCTCGCGCTGCAGCGGGCGGCGGCCTTCGCCGAGGAGTCGGGCGTCGGCGTCATAGGGCCGCTGGACCTGGTGCGCTTCGAGGAAGACCCGGACCGCACGCTGTATGTCCTGGATGTGCGCGACCCGGCGGAATTCGCCGACCGCCACCGCCCGGGCAGCCGCAACGCCCCCGGCGGCCAGCTGGTGCAGGCGACCGACCAGTGGATCGTGGTGCGCGGCGCGCGCATCGCTGTGCTGGACGATGACGGCGTGCGCGCCCGCATGTCGGCGGCCTGGTTGCGGCAGATGGGGCACCGCGACGTGTTCGTGGTGGAGGACGGGCTGGCCGGCGTGGAAGACGTGCCGCACCCCCCGAAGCCGGCGATGGACGGTGCAGGCGCGGACGCTGTCCCGGGGGCGCTGGTGATCGATCTGGCGCGGAGCATCGATTACCGCGCCGGGCACATTCCGGGCGCCGTGTGGGGCATCCGGACCCGGCTGGACCGGCTGCGCGATCGCCTGGCGAAGGCGGACCGCGTGGTGCTGACCTCCCCCGATGGCGTGCTGGCGGCGATGGCCGTCGATGAGGCCCGCGGCCTGACCCGGGCGCCGGTCGCGGCACTTGCGGGCGGCACGGCGGCCTTCGTTGCGGCGGGGGGCACGATGGCGGCCGACCGGGCCGTGCCGGCAGATGAGGACTGCGCCGATTTCTACCTGCGCCCCTACGACCGCAATGCCGGGGTCGAGGCGGCGATGCACGCCTATCTGAGCTGGGAGATCGACCTGGTGCATGAGATCGAGCGCGACGGGACCGTTGCGTTCGGCGCCTGAGCGTTTCCGCGGGCTGGCCGCTCGCGCCGGCCGGGCGGTGCTGGATGTGCTGCTGCCGCCGCACTGCCTGACCTGCGACCAGCCGGTCAATGACCCCGGCCAGCTCTGCCCGGCCTGCTTCCAGCGGACGCATTTCATCTCCAGCCCGTGCTGTCTGGCATGCGGCGCGCCCTTCGGGGCAGCGGGGCAGGGCGGCCCGGAGGAACTGTGCCTGCAATGCCATGCCCGGCCGCCCGCCTGGGGGCAGGGGCGCGCGGCGCTGCAATACGACGAGCAGGCGCGGCGGATTCTGCTGCCGTTCAAATACGGCGACCGGACCGAGATCGCCCGGGCGCTGGCGCCGATGATGGCCCGGGCCGGGGCCGCGCTGCTGGCACGGGCGGATCTGCTGGTGCCTGTGCCGCTGCATCGCTGGCGGCTGTTGTCCCGGCGCTACAACCAGGCCGCCCTGCTGGCCGGGGCGCTGTCCCGGCTGAGCGGGCGGCCGGCGGTGATGGACGCGCTGCGCCGGGTGCGGCCGACGCAGCCGCTGGGCACGCTGTCGCCGGCGCGCCGGCGGGCGGTGCTCGATGGCGCGTTCGCCGTGCCCGCCCGCCGCGAGGCGATCATCACCGATGCCCGGGTGCTGCTGATCGACGACGTGCTGACCACCGGCGCGACGGCGGACGCTTGCGCCCGCGTGCTGCTGGCCGCCGGGGCTGGCGGCGTCGATGTGCTGGCGGCCGCCCGGGTGCCGGACAGCCATCCCGATGCCTGACGGGCGCGGGGGGGCGGTAAGCGGGGGGGGGCAATCCGGGGGGCTTGGCAACCCCGCTGTCCGGGGCGATTTAGACGAGGAAGGAGATACGGATGCCGACTGTCGAGATTTATACCCAGCCCTGGTGCCCCTACTGCGCGCGGGCCGTCGGCCTGTTCCAGCAGAAGGGCGTCGCCTTCAACGAGATCGATGCGCCGCACGGCACCAAGGAGCGTGAGGAGGCCATCCAGCGCTCCGGCGGCAGCACCAGCGTGCCGCAGATCTTCATCGATGGGCGCCATGTTGGCGGCTGCGACGACCTGGTGCGCCTGGATCAGACAGGCAAGCTCGACCCGCTGCTGGCGTAGGAGTCGCGGCGGCTGCCGGCCGGGACGCCGGTTGGCAACACCCGCGCACGACTGAGTGGCAGAAAGGTCACATCAGACACAGGCAAGTTTCAAGGCGCTGGACGCGGCGCGGCCCGGTTGGCCACCATGTGCAAGTGATCGGATGCCTGCGCGCGATTCGCCGGGAAATGATCATCCGACACAAGCCCTGGTATTCGGCATTGCCGGTCGACGACAACATCTAGTAAGGTGAGCGCATGCCCGACATATTCGCAGGAGACCACACCGTGCTTGACGCAGTGCAGATGCCAGGGCGCCACCAGGTGCGGGTGGACCGCTCACGCGATGCGCTGCTGACGGATTTCGGTCGCGCCACGCTGAACGACCGCTACCTGATGCCCGGCGAGGAATACCAGGACCTGTTCGCCCGCGTCGCCAGCTACTACGGCGATGACGGCGCCCATGCGCAGCGCATCTACGACTACATCAGCAAGATGTGGTTCATGCCGGCAACCCCGGTGCTGTCCAACGGCGGCACCAAGCGCGGCCTGCCGGTGTCATGCTTCCTGAACGAGGCGACGGACAGCCTGGAGGGCATCGTCGGCCTGTGGAACGAGAACGTCTGGCTGGCCTCCAAGGGCGGCGGCATCGGGTCCTACTGGGGCAATTTGCGCTCCATGGGCGAGAAGGTCGGGCTGAACGGCAAGACCTCTGGCGTCATCCCGTTCATCCGGGTGATGGACAGCCTGACGCTGGCGATCAGCCAGGGGTCGCTGCGCCGCGGCTCGGCCGCCGTCTACCTGCCGATCTCGCACCCCGAGGCCGAGGAGTTCATCGAGCTGCGCCGCCCGACCGGCGGCGACCCGAACCGCAAGGCGTTGAACCTGCACCACGGCCTGCTGCTGTCCGACGCCTTCATGCGGGCGGTGGAGGCGGACGAGGAGTGGGCGTTCACCTCGCCGAAGGACCACGCCGTGGTCCGGAAAGTGAGCGCCCGCGGCCTGTGGATCCGTATCCTGACGGCGCGGATCGAGACCGGCGAGCCCTATATCGTCTTCGCCGACCACGTGAACAACGCGCGGCCGGAACATCACAAGCTGGCGGGCCTGGAAGTCAAGACCAGCAACCTCTGCAGCGAGATCACGCTGCCGACCGGCATAGATCAGCACGGCGAGCAACGGACAGCGGTATGCTGCCTGTCGTCGGTGAACCTGGAGACATGGTTCGACTGGAAAGACCACCCGCTGTTCATCGAAGACATCATGCGTTTCCTGGACAACGTCTTGCAGGATTTCATCGACCGCGCACCGGAGGGTATGGAGAAGGCGAAATACTCCGCGATGCGCGAGCGGTCGGTGGGCCTGGGCGTGATGGGCTTCCACAGCTTCCTGCAAAGCCAGAACGTGCCCTTCGAAGGCGTGGTGGCGAAGGTGTGGAACAAGCGGATGTTCAAGCATATCCGCGTGCAGGCCGACCAGGCGAGCCGGATGTTGGCCGAAGAGCGCGGCGCCTGCCCCGATGCCGCGGAATACGGCGTGATGGAGCGGTTCAGCCACAAGATGGCGATCGCGCCGACGGCCAGCATCAGCATCATCGCCGGCAACACCAGCCCGGGGATCGAGCCGATCGCTGCCAACGTGTTCCTGCAGAAGACGCTGTCGGGCAGCTTCACCGTCCGCAACCGCCACCTGCAGCAGCTGCTGGCGGCCAAGGGCATGGACCGGGACGACATCTGGTCCAGCATCACCATCAACAAGGGCAGCGTGCAGCACCTGGATTTCCTGACCGAGCAGGAGAAGGCCGTCTACCGCACGGCGTTCGAGCTGGATCAGCGCTGGGTGATCGAGCACGCGGCCGACCGCACGCCGTTCATCTGCCAGAGCCAGTCGGTGAACCTGTTCCTGGCCGCCGACGTGCACAAGAAGGACCTGCACCAGATCCATTTCATGGCCTGGAAGAAGGGCCTGAAATCGCTGTATTATTGCCGCAGCCTGTCGATCCAGCGCGCGGACAACGTCAGCGAGAAGGTGGTGCGTCCGTCTGAGTTGATGGGCGTGAACGGGGCGCTTGCGGTGGAGGTCGGCGCCGGCGCGCCCCGGGTCGAGAACTACGAGGAATGCCTGGCCTGCCAATAGCAGGCCGGCCTATCCTGCGCCGGGCGATGTTGCACCGGGCAGGGTAGAACATTGTTTTCACAACGAAGCCA
>JAYUCA010000569.1:0-9472 GCA_043740535.1 Rhodospirillales bacterium
CGGGCGCTGGCGTGCCCCGGCCTCGTCCGGCTCTTGCGGCTCGTCCGCCGCTTTGCCCGTCGGCACCGGGCGCAGATCGCCCGGCCGTTCGAGGTGATCGGTGAAGAGGATCCCGTCGAGGTGGTCGATCTCGTGCTGCAGGCAGGCGGCGAGCAGGCCATCGGCCTCGATCTCCTGCCGGGCGCCCTGAAGGTCGTGATAACGGACCAGCACGCGCGCGGGGCGGATGACGTCGGCATACTGGCCGGGCAACGACAGGCAGCCCTCCTCGCGCTGCGCCATCTCCTCGCTCAGGCGGATGATCTCGGGGTTGACCAGGTGCATCGGCGCGGGCTTCTCGTCCGGCATCAGGTCGATGACGGCCAGGCGCAGCCCGACGCCGACCTGCGGCGCCGCCAGCCCGATGCCGGGTGCGGCATACATCGTGGCCAGCATGCGCGGCGCCAGGTCGCGGACCCGGTCGGCGTCCAGGGCTGCGACGGGGCGCGCCTTGGCGCGCAAAATGCCCTGCGGCGGCATCAGGATCGGCATCGTGCCAGCGGACTCGGTCATCCCGGCGATGTAGCCGGGCGCGGGCGCGGGTTCAATGCCGCCTGGCGCAGGAACAGCTCATCCCCCCGCCCGCGGCAAGCAGGCCTTGCCGCCATCGACCGGTGCGCCGCGATCGCGCGCAGCTTGGCCTCCAGCATCGGCGCGGCATCCAGCCGCCAGGCCGCGTCTGCGTCCCGCGTCGCCGCCACGCCCGCCCGGCCGCTGACGCAGGCAAGCAGCCCGACCCCGGTCGCCTCCGCCACGCTGGTCGCGATGCCGTATGTGCCATGGTCGTCCGGCGCGCCGTCCGGCCCGGGCCAGGGCGCGCAGATGACGTTGCAGTCCCGCGCCCACATCACCAGCGACACGCCCCGCACGACGCTGTCGAACGCGGGGCCGGCGTGCGGGACGCACCCGGCCTGAAGCCCGGCCATCAACAGCCGTTCATGCGGCAGCCCCAGACACGCCGCCGCGGCGCGGGTCTCGTCATACTGGCGCTGGGCCGCGCGATCGGGCGCCTCGCCGCGGCGCCCCCCCTCCATGCCGTCCGTCAGCACGAGCACGAAGGGCGGCCGCCCGCGCCGGCAGCTGCCCGCGATCAAGGCCCCGCAGGCCAGGCTCTCGTCCCCCGGTTCGGCCACCAGCACGAGAACGTTCTCGTCCCCGGTGATGACGGCCAGGTCGATGGTTTCGATGCGCATGCTCGCCTGCTCCGTCGATCGATGCCGCCCAGCCGCCCAGCCGCCCGGCCGCCCAGCCTCCCAGCCGCCCGCCCGCCCGGCCGATCATGCCCGGCCCGGCCCGCTTCCCCGGCGGCCCCGCCGGAAATGGTAGCAGCAGCACGGCCTCCGCCCATAGGATGCCGAACCAGAGCGACGCGCCGCTCCACCCTCGTTCGGAGATCCCGGCCATGGACCATCCTTTTCCCGAATCCAAGCCCCCGCCCCCCCTGGCGAGCTTCCCCCACGCGGACGGTTCGCGCGTGCCCTACAAGGTGTTCAGCGACGCGGAGATCTACGACCGCGAGCAGGAACGCATCTATCGCGGCCCGACCTGGAGCTTCCTGGGCCTGGAGGCCGAGATCCCCAACGACGGCGACTACAAAAGCACCTTCGTCGGCGACACACCCGTCGTGATGACCCGCGCCGAGGACGGCACGCTGGCCGCCTGGGTCAACCGCTGCGCCCATCGCGGCGCCATGGTCTGCCGCCTGCCGCGCGGCAACGCCCTGTCGCATTCCTGCGTCTACCACCAGTGGTCGTTCGGCACGAAGGGCAACCTGCAGGGCGTGCCGTTCCGCCGCGGCCAGAAAGACGCGACCGGCATGCCCAAGGACTTCGACCCCAAGCAGCACAACCTGCGCCAGCTCCGTATCGAGAGCTATCGCGGACTCGTCTTCGCCACCTTCAGCGACACCGTGCCGCCGCTCGCCGAGTACATCGGCCCCGAGATGCGGCCCTGGGTCGATCGCATCTTCCACAAGCCCATCGTCTACCTGGGCTGCACCCGCCAATACTCCGACAGCAACTGGAAGCTGTATCTGGAGAACGTGAAGGACCCCTACCACGCCAGCCTGCTGCATTTGTTCCACACCACCTTCAACATCTTCCGCGTCGGCATGCGCGCCAAGTGCCTCCCTGACGCCGCGCACGGCCTGCACTCCATCATCCTCGCCTTCCGCACCGAGCCGGGCCAGTCGTCCGACGCCTACAAGACCCAGCAGATCCGCTCCTACGACGAAGGCTTCCGGCTCGAGGACGAGAGCATCCTGGCCCTGATCCCCGAATTCGAGGAGGTGGCGACCAACCACATCCAGCCCATCTTCCCGCAGCTGGTGATCCAGCAGATCCACAACACCCTCGTATGCCGCCAGCTGCTGCCGAAGGGGCCCGGCCATTTCGAGCTGGTGTTCCACTTCTTCGGCTACGCGGACGACACGCCCGAGATGCGAAAGCTGCGGATCAAGCAGGCCAACCTCGTCGGCCCCGCCGGCTACATCTCGATGGAAGACACCGAGGCCACCGAGCTCGTGCAGCGCGGCACCGCCCGCGACGGCGACAAAAGCTCCGTCATCGAGATGTCCCGCGCCGCGCCTGACGAGCAGGCGACGCTGATCACCGAAAGCCTGATCCGCCGCTTCTGGGTCGGCTACCAGAAACTGATGGGCTTCGAGACCCCGGCGGTGAACCCGTGATCCCGCCCAACCTGATGATGCGCCTGGAGCTGGCCGACCTGCAGGACCGCTACGTCGCCGCCATCGACAACGACCGCATCGAGGAATGGCCCGGCTTCTTCGTCGACGACTGCCTCTACGAGATCGTCTCGAAGGAAAACGAGGACGCCGGGTTGCCGGCGCCCGTCATCCACTGCGACGGCATCCGCATGCTGCGCGACCGCATCGTCGCCCTGCGCCACGCCAACATCTACACGAAGCCGCAATACCGCCACTGCCTGTCCGGCCTCGAATGGCGCCAGGCCGACGACGGCAGCATCGACGCCGCCACCAGCTACGTCGTGGTCAACACCGGGCACGACGGACAGTCGACGATCTACCAGGCCGGCCGCTACCTGGACCGCATCGTCCGCACGCCCGACGGTCTGCGCTTCCGGTCCAAGCGCTGCATCTACGACACCTTGCGCGTCCAGACGCTGCTGGCCTTCCCGATATGACCGCCTGGCACGACGCCGCCCCGGCCGCCGCGCTGTCCGAGGCCGAGCCCCTCGGCGTCGCCGTCGACGGTGTCCCCATCGCGCTGTTCCTGCTCGATGGCGCGGTCTTCGCCCTGCACGACCTCTGCCCACACGGCCAGGCGCGCCTGTCCGACGGCTTCATCGAGGACGGCTGCGTCGAATGCCCGCTCCATCAGGGCCTGGTCGACATCCGCGACGGCGCCCCCCGCTCCGAGCCCATCACCGGGCCCGTGCGAAGCTACCCCGCCCGCATCGAGGGCGATCGCATCCAGGTGGCGATCTGACCAGCCCGGAGCATGCCCACGTCATCGTCGGCGCCGGACAGGCCGGCGCGTGGGTGGCGCGCACCCTCCGCCGCGAGGGTTTTGCCGGGCCGGTCGTGCTGATCGGCAATGAGCCGCACTGCCCCTATGAGCGGCCGCCGCTGTCCAAAGCGTTCCTGCACGGCGCCGCCGACGCCGCCAGCATGACGTTGCTCTCCGCGCCCGAGGCAGCCGGACTGGCGATCGACCTGCACCGCAACCAGCGCGTCGTCTCCATCGACCGCACGCACCGCCTGGTGCGCTGCGCCGACGGTCCGGCACTGCCCTACGCCACGCTGTTCCTGACCACCGGCGGCACGGTCCGCACCTTGCCCGGGGTCGGCGTCCATCCCCGCATCCACACGCTGCGAACCCAGGACGATGCGACCCGCCTGCGCGCCGCACTGCAACCAGGCAGCCGCCTGCTCGTGCTCGGCGGCGGCTGGATCGGCCTGGAGGTCGCCGCCACCGCCCGCGCCATGGGCGTCGCCGTGACGCTGCTGGAGGCGAGCGACCGCCTGTGCGCCCGCAGCATGCCGCCCGTCGTCTCGGACTTCCTGCACCGCCTCCATACGGAAAAGGGCGTCGCCCTCCGGATGGGCGTGGCCCTCACCGGGCTGCGCCCCCACGCGTCGGGCGTCACCGCTGTCACCGCCGACGGCGCCACCCTGCACGCCGACCACGCGCTGATCGGCATCGGCATCACCCCCGACACGGGGCTGGCCGCAGACTGCGGGCTTGCCGTCGCCGACGGCATCCTGGTGGACGCGCACGGCCGCACCAGCGACCCCAGCATCTTCGCCGCCGGCGACGTAGCCCGCCAGGCCGGCGCCCCGCACCGCCTGGAATCCTGGGCCAATGCCCAGAACGGCGCCATCGCCGCCGCCAGGGCCGCCCTGGGCCAGGATGCGCGCCACGACGAGCTCCCCTGGTTCTGGTCCGACCAGCACGGCGCCAACCTGCAGGTCATCGGCCACCCGGCCGCAGCCGCCCGCGCCATCGCCCGCGGCAGCCCGGCAGCCGGCGCCGGCTGCTGGCTGATGCTCGACGCCCGGGGCAGGGCGCTCGGCGCCGTCGCCGTCAACGCCCCGCGTGAGCTGCGAACGCTCCGCAAGATGCTGTCCGGCGGCATGCAGCCCGACCCCGGGGCCTGGGCCGATCCCACCCGCCCGCTCGCCCAGGTGCCTGCCATCCCGCTTGCTGCCACACTCGCCGCCTGACCACGCCGAATCGCACGAAAGGACGCCCAACCGATGGAAAGACGCACCCTGCTCGGAAGCCTCGCCGCCGCCGCCGTGGCGCCCCGCCTGGCCCGCGCGCAGCCCGCCGCCGGGGTCAAGGTCGCCTTCGTCGCCACCCTGTCCGGACCGGGCGCCGCCATCGGCGCCCAGCTTCGCGACGGCTGGCTGCTGGGCGTCAAGGAACTCGGCAACAAGCTCGGCGGCCTTCCGCTGGAAACGATGGTCATCGATGACGAGCTGAAGCCCGACGTGGCGCTCGGCAAGGTGCGCGCCGCACTCGACCGCGACCACGTGGACTTCGTCGTCGGCGTCGTGTTCAGCAACATCCTGCAGGCCATCTTCCGCCCCGTCACGGACAGCCGCACGGTGCTGCTCAGCTGCAACGCCGGGCCATCGACCTTCGCCGGCAAGGGCTGCAGCCCCTATTTCTACACGACGTCGTACCAGAACGATCAGCCCCACGCGACGATGGGCCAGGCCGCGCAGGACGCGGGCTACAAGCGCATGATGATCATCGTGCCCAACTACCAGGCCGGCAAGGACGCGGTGGCCGGCTTCCGCAGCCGCTACAAGGGCGAAGTGGCCGACGAGATCTACGTGCCGCTCACCCAGCTCGACTTCTCCGCCGACGTCGCCCGCATCGCCGCCGAGAAGCCGGACGCCGTCTTCGCCTTCATGCCCGGCGCCCTCGGCGTGAACCTGGTGCGGCAATACCGCCAGGCCGGGCTCGCCGGCGTGCCGTTCCTGTCGGCCTTCACCGTCGACGAGGCCACGCTGCCCGCGCAGGGCGACGCCGCACTCGGCTTCTACAGCGCCGGCGAGTGGGCCCCGAACCTCGACAACCCGCGCAACAAGGCCTTCATCACCGCGTTCGAGGCCGCCTACAGCTACGTGCCCGCCACCTACGCCGCCCAGTCCTACGACGCCGCCGCCCTGCTCGACAGCGCCATCCGCGCCACCGGCGGCGCGCTGTCCGACAAGGCCGCCCTCCGCGCCGCCATCGAGAAGGCCGACTTCGCCTCCGTCCGCGGCCGCTTCCGCTTCGGCGCCAACCATTACCCGGTCCAGGACTTCTGGCTGTCGAAGGTGGTCAGGCGCCCCGACGGCAAATACGCCACCGAGACGGTCCGCAAGGTCCTGTCCGACGACACCGACCCCTACGCCGCCGAATGCCGCATGGCGTCCTGACAGGTGGCCAGCACGACACTGAGCGTTTCAGGCATGGACTTCGGCTGGCGCTGCTGGCGGATCTGCGTGGATGGCCGGGTCAAGCCCGGCCACGACCTTGGATATTGTTATTGCACACAATCTTAAACAGGACAGCCGTGGACTTATCCGGCTATCCACGGGGTCCCGAATGCGCCGACCATGGAACTCGACACGGCCTCCTCCGATGGGATTGCCTGGCATGACTTTCTGGGGCGAAGTGCGCTCCCGAACCCCGCTTTCAGCAGCCAACTAGAACGCCGGTGCCCTCGTCCCTGCTCCTGGTGCAAGTGCTCAACGGCATCCAGTTCGGCGTGCTGCTGTTCCTGCTGGCCGCCGGCCTGACGCTGGTGTTCGGGGTGATGGACTTCATCAACCTCGCGCATGGCGTGCAATACATGCTGGGCGCCTACATCGCCGCCTCGCTCGGCCTGTGGTCCGGCAGCTTCTGGATCGGCCTGCTGCTGACCCTGCCGGCCGCCGCCGCCATCGGCTTGCTGCTGGAGCTGCTGGTGTTCCGCCACCTGTACGGCCGCGACCATCTGAGCCAGGTGCTCGCCACCTTCGGCGTGATCCTGACAGTCGACGACGCCGTCCGCGCCCTGTGGGGCAGCGCGCCGCTGCGGGTGCTGCAACCGGCGGGCCTCGAAGGCGGCATCCCTGTCATGCCGAACTTCATCTACCCCACCTACCGCCTGTTCATCATCGCCGCCGGCCTCGGCGTCGCAGTCCTGCTCTGGTTCCTGGTCGAGCGCACCCGGATCGGCATGCTGGTCCGCGCGGGCGCAACCAACCCCACGACGGTCTCGGTCCTCGGCGTCGATATCCGCCGGCTGTTCACGCTGGTGTTCGGCTTCGGCGCGATGCTCGCGGGCCTCGCGGGCGCGCTGGCCGGCCCCGTCTTCGCGGTCACGCCCGGCATGGGCGACGCCGTGCTGATCCTGGCCTTCGTGGTGATCGTCATCGGCGGCATCGGCTCCATCCGCGGCGCCTTCATCGCCGCACTGCTGGTCGGCCTGCTCGACACGCTCGGCCGCACCATGCTGCCCGACCTGCTCCGCCTCGTCATGCAGGCCGCCCCGGCCCGGCAGACCGGCGCGGCGCTGGCCTCCATGCTCGTCTACATCGCCATGGCGGCCGTGCTCTGCGTCCGCCCCGCCGGCCTCTTCCCGGTCCGCCGGACATGAGACAGCTCCTGCTGCCGCTGGCCGTCCTCGCAGCCCTCGGCGCAGCGCCGTTCGCGGGCGCAGACGCGTTCGTCCTGTCCCTGCTGGCCCGCGCCATGATCCTCGCCATGGCCGCCGTCGCCCTCTCGCTGCTGGTCGGCGGCGCCGGCCTCGTCAGCCTCGGACAGGCCGCGATGCTCGGCGCCGGCAGCTACGTGGTCGCCACGCTGGACCTGCACGGCGTCACCAACGCTGCCCTCGTCGCCCCCATGGCACTGGCCGCCGGCGCGGGGCTCGCCCTATTGACCGGCGCCGTGTCGCTGCGCACCAGCGGCGTGCACTTCATCATGATCACGCTGGCCTTCGGGCAGATGGCCTTCTTCACCGCCGCCTCTGTCTCGGCCCTGGGCGGCGACGACGGCTACTCGCTCGCTGCCAGGACCGACTGGTTCGGCGTGCCCATCCTCGACAATCCCAAGGCCTTCCACGTCCTGTGCCTCGCCAGCCTCGCCGCCACCTGGCTGCTGTGCTCCGCATTGCTCGACAGCCGGTTCGGCCGCGTCCTGCAGGCCGCGCGTGAGAACCCGGCCCGGGTGCAGGCGCTCGGCTTCTCGCCCTACCCCTACCGCCTCGTCGCCTACACCATCGCCGGCGGCATCACCGGCCTCGCCGGCGCCCTGCTGGCCAACGCCAACGCCTTCGTCTCGCCTGCCACCCTGTCCTGGGGCCGCTCGGGCGAGCTGCTGTTCATCGTCATCCTGGGCGGCGCCGGGCGCCTGTACGGCGCGATCCTCGGCGCGCTCGCCGTCGTGGCGCTGGAGGAATACCTGTCGCAGTGGTTCGACTACTGGCGCCTGATCTACGGCCCCATGCTGGTTCTCTCGGTGCTGTTCCTCCGCCAAGGCCTCGCCGGGCTGGCCGGCGGCGCCGCGGCGCCCCCCCGGGCGCCGCTGCGCCTGCCCAAGCGCGCCGATGCCTGAACCCCTGCTCGAATTGCGCCGCCTGCACAAAAGCTTCGGCGGCCTCACCGTCACCGACGGCGTTTCCCTCACCGTCCTCCCCCACGAGATCCACGCCGTCATCGGCCCCAACGGCGCCGGCAAGACGACGCTGATCAACCAGATCTGCGGCGCCATCCGCCCCGACGGCGGCAGCGTGCGCATCGCCGGCCAGGACGTCACCACCTGGTCGCCCGCCCGGCGCGCCCGCATCGGCCTCGGCCGCTGCTTCCAGATCACCTCGATCGTGCCCGGCTTCACCGCGCTGGACAACGCGGCGCTGGCCGCCCAGTCCCGCGCCGGATCCTCGTTCCGCTTCCTCCGCCCCGCCCGCATGGAGGCGGCGCTGAACCACGCCGCCCGCATCGCACTGGACCGCGTCGGCCTCGGCCATCGCGCCGACACGCTGGCCGGGGCCCTGTCGCACGGCGAGAAACGCCAGCTGGAGCTTGCCGTGGCGCTGGCCGCCCGGCCCCGCCTGCTGCTGCTGGACGAACCCCTGGCCGGCGCCGGGGCAGAAGAAACCAGCCGGTTGATCGCGCTGCTGCGCTCGCTCCGCGCAGACGTCGGCATCCTGATGGTCGAGCACGACATGCAGGCCGTGTTCGCGCTGGCCGACCGCATCTCCGTCCTGGTCTATGGCCGCCTCGTCGTCACCGGCGCCGCGGCCGAAATCCGCGCGCACCCCGAGGTCCGCAGCGCCTACCTCGGCGAAGACGAGATGGCCTGATGCTGGACGTCGACGCCATCAGCACCGGTTATGGCGGCACGCAGGTGCTGTTCGACGTCTCGCTGCGGGTCGGCCCCGGCCAGGTCGTGGCCCTGCTGGGCCGCAACGGCATGGGCAAGACCACCACCGTGTCGGCCATCATGGGCCTGCTGCCCCCCTGGGGCGGCGCCATCAGCTTCACCGGCCAACCGCTGGCGGGCCTGCCCCCCTACCGCGTCGCCCAGCGCGGCCTGGGCCTGGCGCCCGAAGGCCGCCAGATATTCCCGACCCTGTCCGTCGAGGAGAACCTGGTCGCCACCTCCCGCCCCGGCCCCCGCTGGACCCTCGACGCCGTCTGGGCGCTGTTCCCCCAGCTGCGGGAGCGCCGCCGCAGCCTCGGCAGCCGCCTCTCGGGCGGCGAACAGCAGATGCTCGCCATCGGCCGCGCGCTGATGACCAACCCCGCGCTGCTGATCCTCGATGAGGCCACCGAAGGCCTCGCCCCCGTCATCCGCGCCGAGATCTGGCGCGTGCTGGCCACGCTGAAGGCCGAGGGCCAGTCCATCCTGATCATCGACAAGAACCTGGCCGCCGTCATGCGCCTCGCCGACGCCGTCGTCGTGCTGGA
>JAYUCA010000570.1:0-3060 GCA_043740535.1 Rhodospirillales bacterium
AGAATCCACCGCACCGAATCGGGGCAAGGGAAAAATGCGCCGCTGCCCGGACTTTTGCCCCTCTTACGCGATCATGCTCTAGTTTGTTGATTAAGAACGCGGAATTGTTTCAGGTCCAAGCAACCTGAAACGATACCGCTCTGGCCGGCGGTTCGGGGGCGACTTCAAGAGACGCTTCGTTCACGCGGTTTCAGGCTGCGGTGTAGCCGCCGTCCACCATCAGGCTCTGACCGGTGACGTAGGCGCTGGCGTCGCTGGCCAGGAAGACCGCGGCGCCGACGATGTCGCCGTCCTGGCCGAAACGGCCCATGGGCGTCGCTGCGAGCAGCCGCCCGGACATCGCGGGGCTTGCGATCATGCCGGCGGTCAGGTCCGTCTCGAAATAGCCGGGGGCGATCGCGTTCACCCGCACCCCCTTGGCCGCCCAATCCAGCGCCAGCGCGCGGACCAGCAGCTCCACGCCGCCCTTCGAGGCGCAGTAGGGCGCCGATTTCCGCAGCCCCACGTGCCCGGCGACCGAGCTGATGCAGATGACCGAGCCGCCGCCGGTATCCAGCATCGCGCCGCCCAGGTGCTTGCAGCACAGGAACGTACCGGTGAGGTTCACGTCGATGATCGTCTGCCAGTCCTGCAGGGTCGTCGTCTCGATCCCCTTGTAGATGGCGTTCACCCCGGCGTTGCAGACCAGCACGTCGATCCGGCCGAACCGCGCCAGCGCCGCGTCGCGCAGGGTCAGCACGTCGGCCTCGGACGCCACATCGGCCACGTGCGCCAGCGTGTCGCCGCCGATCTCGGCGGCGGCGGCGTCCAGCGTCGCCTGCGTGCGGCCGCACAGCACGACCGTTGCGCCATGCGCCGCCAGGCCGCCCGCGACGGCGCGGCCGATGCCGCGGCCGCCGCCGGTGACGACGGCGACCTTGCCGGCCAGATCGAAGGTGTTCATCGGTTCGCCCCATGCTTGACCAGGGTGCGGGCCAGGCTCCAGCGATGCACCTCGCTGGGTCCGTCGTAGATCCGGAAGCCGCGGACCTCCTTGAAGATGCGCTCCACCACCGTCTCGCCGGTGACGCCCTGGCCGCCCAGGATCTGCACGCAGCGATCGACGATGCGCCAGATCGCCTCGGAACACACCACCTTGGCGATGCTGCTTTCCGTTCCCGCCCGCTCCCCTTGATCGAGCAGCCAGGCGGTGTGCCAGATGGTCAGGCGGCTGGTGCGGATGTCCATGTCGTTGTCGGCCAGCATGAAGCCGACGCCCTCGTGCTCTGCCAGCTTGCGGCCGAACGCCTCGCGCTGGGCCGCGTAGCCCAGTGCGATCTCCTGCGCCCGGATGGCGGAGCCGAGCCAGCGCATGCAGTGGGTCAGCCGGGCCGGGGCGAGCCGGACCTGGGCATAGCGGAAGCCCTGCCCGAGTTCGCCCAGCACGTCGGACGCGGGCACGCGGAGCCCCTCGAAGCGGACCACGGCGTGGCCGCCGGGGAAGGCGGTGTCCATGCTGTCCATCGTGCGTTCGATGCGGATGCCGGGCTGGTCCATGTCGGCCAGGAACATGGTGGCGCGGCCGTCCTCGCCCTTGGCCATGACGATGGCGAAGCCGGCGCCGACCGCGCCGGTGGTGAACCATTTCGTGCCTTCGATGATGTAGGCGTCGCCGTCGCGCACGGCGGTGGTCATCATCGCCGCCGGGTCGGAGCCGGCGCCGGGGGGCGGCTCGGTCATGCAGAAGCAGCTGCGGATCGTGCCGGCGGCCAGGGGCCGGAGGAAGCGGTCCTTCTGGGCCGGGGTCGCGACGACATCCAGCAGGTGCATGTTGCCCTCGTCCGGGGCGGCGATGTTCAGCGCGAGCGGGCCGAGCAGGGAATAGCCGGCTTCCTCGAACACCAGCGCCTTGCCGACGTGGCCGAGACCGAGGCCGCCGTATTCGACCGAGACATGCGGCGCCAGCAGCCCATCGGCCGCGGCCATCGCCTGGAGCTCTCGCCGCAGCGAGTCCTCGGGGCCGTGCGGACCCTGGCGCGGGTCCCGCTCCATCGGCAGCACCCTGTCGCGGATGAACGCGCGCGTGCGCTCCTGCAGGGCGGCCAGGTCCGGTGGGATCGAAAAGTCCATGGCGTTTCCTCGTTCGTTGGCGTGACCATACGCCGCCATGCTAGTCTGTCATCCCGACTTCGGAGATTTGGCATGGACGACGGCGCCATCGCACCGGCCAGGCACAAGCTGGACGTCGATACCTTCTACCGCATGGCCGATGCCGGGATCTTCGGCGAAGACGACCGGATCGAGCTGATCGATGGAGAGTTGATCGACATGGCGCCGATCGGCATGGACCACGCCGCCACCGTGAATGGCCTGAACCACGCCCTGGTGATGGCGTGCCACGGCCGGGCCATCGTGTCCGTGCAGAACCCGGTCCGCATCGACCGGCTGAACGAGCCGCAACCGGATTTCGTTGTCCTCCGCTTGCGCCCGGACAACTACCGCACGGGCGAGCGCAGCGGGCCGGAGGACGCGCTGCTGGTGGTAGAGGTCGCCGACAGCTCGCTGCGGTTCGACCGCACGGTGAAGCTGCCGCTGTATGCCCGTGCCGGGTTCGCGGAATTGTGGATCGTCGATCTGAAGCATCGGGTGCTGACCGCCTACCGGGATCCGGTCGAGGACGACTATGCGACCGTGCAGACCTACCGGCGCGGCGACAGCTTGGCGCTTGCCCTGGCGCCCGAGATCGCGATCACGTTGGATAACGTGTTCGATTGACCAAGCCGTAGGGCGGCAGAGCGCAGCGTCATCCGCCGCTTCGTGCATGAACGCGCCCAAGAGGCGGATGCCGCTGCGCCCTTCCGCCCTACGGCACAATCGGGTTAGAATATCTTATCGAAACGCGCGGCCTGGTCGCGCACTCCCGCAAAGGCGCAGCGCATGACCCGTAAGACCGGCCGGCAGTTCTTCAGCAATCCTGGCCCGACCAACATCCCCGACAGCGTGCTGCGCGCGATGGACCGCGCCACGATCGACTTCAACGACCCGGAGTTCGTCGAGGTCTACAACCTGGCCGTCGGCGGG
>JAYUCA010000571.1:0-3497 GCA_043740535.1 Rhodospirillales bacterium
TGCACACCGCGCTGCGCTGCCTGTTCATGATCTCGTTGTATCGCGGCGCGCAGTTGCGGCCCGAGCACTTTGCGGTGGTGACCGAGAAAGACGTGCTGGGCTCCATCCTGAAGGTGCTGCGCCTAGTGGGGCTGCGCGGCCGGGTGCTGCGGCGCTACCGGTGGCGGCACCTGGTGGCGCTGGGGCACGCTTTTCCGGTGATGGGCCTCATGAAGGACGGAGGCTGGGTCGTCGTCGTCAAGACGATGAAAACCCCGCACGGCCCGGCCGTGTTCCTGCTGAACCCGCTGCACGAGCGTCAGGGCGTGCTGACCATCGCGCGGGACGCCTTCCTCAAGGACTGGACCGGCACGCTCGTCGTCTGCAAGACGGAGCGGGCGGCAGGGCCGGAGCCGTTCGGTCTGCGCTGGTTCCTGCCCGACATCTGGCGTTATCGCGCGCTGTTCCGCGACGTGGCGCTGGCGTCTCTGATGTCATCGCTGATCGCCTTCGCGACGCCGCTGATGTTCCAGATCCTGATCGACAAGGTCATCACGCACCACAGCCACGAGACGCTGTTCGCGCTGATGCTGATGTTCTGCGCGCTGACGCTGTTCGACGGGCTGTTCGTCTATGTCCGCCAGTACCTGATGACCGTCATCACCAGCAAGATCGATGCGGGCCTGGCGTCCCGAACGTTCCAGCATCTGCTGAGCCTGCCGCTGTTCTTCTTCGAGTCGATGTCCGCCGGCGTGCTGGCGCGCAACCTGCAGCAGACCGACACGATCAGGCAGTTCCTGACCGGCAAGCTGTTCCAGACGCTGCTGGATGCGCTGTCGTTGCCGGTGATGCTCGTGGTGCTGTTCATGTACAGCGTGAAGCTGACGGCGCTGGTGCTGGTGTTCTCGCTGGCGATGGCGGCGATCATCGGCGTGATGGTCCCGGTGTTCAGGCGGCATCTGGAGCGGCTGTACCAGGCCGAGGGCGCGCGGCAGGGGCACCTGGTCGAGACCATTCACGGCGTGCGGACGGTGAAGTCGCTGGCGTTGGAACCGGCGCGGCTGACGGAGTGGAACCGCAAGATCACCCAGGGCGTGCAGCGGCGGGCGACGGTGGGCCGGGTGGCGGCGCTGGCCGGCGTGCTGATCCAGGGGCTGGAAAAAATCATGCAGATCAGCGTGCTCGGCGTGGGCGCGGTCGATATCTTCGACGGATCGTTGAGCGTGGGCGCGCTGGTGGCGTTCAACATGATCTCGGGCCGGGTCACGGGGCCGCTGGTTCAGATCGTCAGCCTGATCAACGAGTATCAGGAGACGTCGCTGGCGGTGCGGATGCTGGGCACGGTGATGACGCATCCGCCGGAGCGCGACCCGCGCAGCCAGGGCATGGCGCCGGCGATCACGGGGGCGATGGAGTTCGATCAGGTGACGTTCCGCTATCGCATGGACGGGCCGCCGGCGCTGGACCGCGTGTCGTTCCAGGTGACGCCGGGCCAGGTGATCGGCGTGGTGGGGCGGTCCGGTTCGGGCAAGACGACGGTGACGCGGCTGATCCAGGGCATCCAGATCGCGCAGGAGGGCATGATCCGCCTGGACGGCATCGACATCAGGCACATCGACCTGGTGCACCTGCGCCGCAGCATCGGCGTCGTGCTGCAGGAAAACTTCCTGTTCCGCGGCACGGTGCGGGAGAACCTGGCGGTCGTCCGGCCGGAGGCGACGTTCGATGAGATCGTCGAGGCCGCGCGCATGGCCGGCGCCGATGAGTTCATCGACCGGCTGCCGCAATCCTACGAGACCATGATCGAGGAGAACGGCGCCAACTTCTCCGGCGGCCAGCGCCAGCGCGTGGCCATCGCCCGCGCGCTGCTGACACGGCCGCGCCTGCTGATCTTCGACGAGGCGACCAGCGCGCTGGACCCCGAAAGCGAGGCCGTCATCCAGGACAACCTGGCCGAGATCGCCCGGGGCCGCACGCTGATCATCGTGTCGCACCGGCTGACCTCGTTGGCCGGCGCCGATGCCATCCTGGTGCTGGAGCATGGGCGGGTGCTGGATTTCGCGCCGCATCGCGTGCTGCTGGACCGCTGCCCGGCCTATGAGCGTCTGTGGCGGCAGCAGACGAAGCATTTCGCATGAGCCGTACGATCGAGCATGCGCCCGCCGTGGCAGCGGCCCCACCCGGGGCGCCGGCCGCGGTCGCCGTGGTGGCGCGCCGGCCGCGCCCGTGGTCGTCCGCCGCCGCGACGGAGCGGCAGTGGCTGGAGGAGGGCTTCGATCCGCCGGCGCCCGACCTCGAGGATTTCCTGGCGCAGGCCCCGCCCTCGGCGTTGCGCAACACGCATCGGATCGCCATCGGGCTGTTCCTGTCGATGGTGGCGCTGGCATCTGTGCTGAAGGTGGACATCATCGTCGCCGGGTCCGGCCGCCTGGCCGCGGACGCGCCGACCATCGTGCTGCAGCCCATGCAGCTTTCGGTGATCCGCCAGATCCGGGTCAAACCGGGGGACGCCGTGCGCGAGGGGGACGTGCTGGCGGCGCTGGACCCCACCTTTGCCCAGGCGGACCGCGCCGTGCTGCTGGCCCAGCAGAGCGGGTTCCGTGCGCAGCAGGCCAGGCTCGATGCCGAACTGGCCGGCACGGCGTTCGATGCGGAACCCGCCTCGCCGGAGCGGACGCTGCAGCAGACGCTGCTCCGGCAGCGCCGGGCGCAGTTCGACACCAGGGTGGCCGATTTCGCCCAACGGCTCGAAAGCTATGCGGCCGAGGTCGCGGCGGCGGAGCAGACCCGGGCGTCGCTGGTCCAGCAACTGGGCCTGGCGCGCGAGATGGAGGGGATGCGGAGCACGCTGTACAAGTCGCAGAGCGGGTCGAAGCTGAACTACATGGAGGCGCAGGCCACCCGCATGCGCACCGAGCGCGACCTGCAGGCGGCGATCAGCCACCTGAACACCGTCCAGCAGACGATGCGCTCGACCCAGGCGGAGCACCAGGCCTACGTCGATACGTGGCGCCGGGACCTGCTGGAGGCGCTGGTCAAAACCCGCACGGAGATGATGGCGGTGGACGAGGCGCTGACGAAGGCCAACCGGATGAACGAGCTGGTGGTGCTGAAGGCCCCGGCCGACGGGGTCGTGCTGGAGGTGGCGAAGCGCTCGGTGGGCTCGGTGCTGAACGCGGCCGAGCCGCTGATCACGATGATCCCGCTCGGCGCGGCATTGGTCGCGGAGATCTCGCTCAGTTCGGGCGACGTGGGGTATGCGAAGGCCGGGGATCCGGTGGCGCTGAAGGTGGACGAGTTCCCATATCAGCGGCATGGGCTGCTGACGGGGCGGCTGCGTTCGATCGGGGCGGATTCCTATGGGTCGGGCGGGGCGGCGGGCGCCACGCTGTATCACCGGGTGCAGGTGGAGCTGGGGGACGCCACGCTGCGGGCGATGCCGGAGGGTGCGGCGCTGATCCCGGGCATGACGTTGACGGGCGAGGTCAAGGTTGGGACGCGCAGCGTGATCTCGTATC
>JAYUCA010000572.1:0-2489 GCA_043740535.1 Rhodospirillales bacterium
AGATGATGACCAGGGACAGCGGGATATAGATGTAGAGCATGATCGCTTCAGGTAGATGAAGCTATCCTGCTCCAGTTTGTTGATTAAGAACGCGGAACCTCGTTTCAGGTCCAAGCAACCTGAAACGATACCGCTCTAAACCCGCTCGCTGACCTTGATCGCCACCTTGCAGCCCGCCTTGATCACCGCGGTCAGCAGGCGATAGCCCGGCGTCAGTTCCGCGTCATGGGCCAGGCCGATGTCGCGATGCTCCTGCTCTTCGGCGCGGAAGGTCTCGATCGTGGCGCGCAACTCCGCCTCGTCCTCGCCCAGGCTTGCCGCCTGTTCGGCGTAGTGTTCGTCGATCGCCTCTTCCACGGCGACCGTGCAGGCCATCGCCGCGCGCACGCCCATCGCAGCTGTCGCCGCACCCAGTGCGAAGCCGGCCAGGTGCCAGATCGGCAGCAATGCCGTGGGCCGGACCCGGCGCTTGCCGATCATCGCGCGGAAGGTGTCGAGATGCACCTGCTCCTGCGCCTTCATGTGGCGCAGGATGTCGCCCTGCTCGCCGCGGCCCAGCACGGCGAGCTGGCCGGCGTAGATGCGCGACGCGCCGTATTCGCCGGCGTGATCGACCCGGATCATGCGTTCGACCATTTCGGCGGGGGTCAGGTCGCCAGGCAGGGACATCGGTGCGTCGGTCATCAAATGCTCCGTTTGCGAAACGCGCGGGTTGCGAGACCTGCGGCCAGGAAGGAAGAAAACACCATGTTCATCAACGCCATGCTGACCGGGACGGCTGGCAGCAGATAGGTCGGCTCGTCGCAGGGCTTGGCCGGCCTTGCCGGCAGCCGCGCCAGGCGCTCGGCCATCGAGCCGCCGCCCAGGACCGGGGCGGCGCATTCCGGCAGCGGGCTGGGCCACCACGCCTGCTCGACGCCGACATGCACGCCGCCCAGCACCGTCCCCACCGCCATGACGGCGGCGGCCAAGGCCACCAGCAGCCGCGCACCCTGTGGCCAGGCCAGCGCCAGCGCGCCCAGCAGGACGGTCACGCGATACGGCCAACGCTCCAGCAGGCACAGCGCGCAGGGCACGAGGCCGGCCCAGCTTTCGGACCCGATGGCGATGAGCAGGGCCGCGCCCGCCAGAATTCCCCCCGCCAACCCGGCCCGCTGCATCGTCGTCAATCGCATGGCGGGCATATGGGGTCGTTTCCGGCTTGGAGCAATCGCGTCGCCGCCATAGGGTGCACGCATCGAACACGGAGGAACGCATGCTTCGCCTTCTGGGCCGCGCCAATTCCAGCAACGTGATGAAGGTGATCTGGCTGCTGGAGGAGCTGGGCGTGCCGTACGGGCGCGAGGATTACGGCGGCGGCTTCGGCAAGACGCAGACGGCGGACTATTTGGCCATGAACCCGAACGCCGTCGTGCCCACGCTGGTGGATGGCGGCTTCGCGCTGTGGGAGAGCAACGCCATCCTGCGCTATCTGGCCGCCAAGCATGCGGCCGGGACGGCGATGTGGCCGGCCGACCTGCAGGCGCGCGCGAACATCGACCGCTGGATGGACTGGCAGCAGACGACGCTGGGGCCGCCCATGACCCCGGTGTTCTGGGGCATCGTCCGCACCGCGCCGGAGAAGCGGGACTGGCCCGCCATCCATGCCGCGGCGGAGAAGTGCGCGAAGGCCTACGACCTGCTGGACCATGTGCTGTCGAGCCAGGACTATGTGGCCGGGCCGTCATTCACCCCGGCGGATATAGCGATCGGGGTGCATGCACACCGCTGGGTGAGCTTCGAAGGCATCACGCGGCCGGCGCAACCGGCGGTTCATGCGTGGTACGCGCGGCTGATGGAGCGGCCCGCGTTCAAGGCGCATATTGCGCTGCCGATGACGTAGGGGTGGGCGATCCCCGGTTGGCTTATCCCCAGTCCGTTTGACGACGACCCGTCATCGCGGGCCGCCTGGCGAAGTGATCCAGGGGCTACATGCACCGCTCCCGGCCCCTGGATCGCCACGATCATAAATCCTGGTATGTGCGTGGGCGCGGCGGGATGCGAAGGCGCAGTGCACCCTGCGGCCTGGCGAGCGTCAGGACTTCAGTGCGCTGGCATCACTCGTGGATCCTGCGGTCGCTCGTTGGACTCGCGGGCCCCGGCTGCAGGATCGAGCGCATCCACCAAGGCAGCGCCGGAACGACTTCGGCGCGCAGGATGCTCGGCGGGACAGCCGGGTCGAGCGTGACCGCCGGGGTCAGCGACAGCACCAACGGCTGTTCCAACAGTGGCCGGCGCAGGCTGAGCAGAAAGCCTCCGTCGACGGGCCATAGCTTGAAATCGACATTGGCCCGGCCCGCGAACTGCCCGGCGTCCAGCCGATGCGGAGCGAAATACACCGCGTCGAAGTCGCCCCGGGCATGCACCAGGATGGCGTCGGACAGTGCGTGCAGACCACCGTCCAGGGTCAGCCGGGCCGCCGTCTTCACCTCGGGCTGGCGCGGATAGCC
>JAYUCA010000573.1:0-1755 GCA_043740535.1 Rhodospirillales bacterium
TTCACGTTGCCTGGTCCTCCGCGTGCGGGCGCAGGTCGTCCTCGAACCGGCCCAGGCGGCGGCGGCCCAGCGCAAGCCCGGCGACGATGCCGTGCAGCGTCCGCAACTCCTGCTCCGTCACCTCGCCGCGCTCGAACAGATGGCGGATGTTCCGCACCATGCCCGGGCGCTTCGGCGCGTTGCGGAGGAAGCCGCAGGCGTCGAGCTGGTCCACCAGGTGCACCAGGAAATGCTCCAGCCGGCCCTTGTCGGCGACCTGCGTGCCGTGCGTCAGCAGCACCGCCGGCGGCGTGTCGTCCGCGGCCGTCCACCATTCATACGCCATGACCATCACGGCCTGCGCCAGGTTCAGCGAGTTGAAGGCAGGGTTCAGCGGGTAGCGCACCAGCGTGTCGGCCTGCGCCAGGTCCTCGGCGTCGAGGCCAGCGCGTTCCGGCCCGAACAGGATGCCGGTGCGGAGCCCCCTGCCCTCGGCGCCGCGCAACTCCGTCGCCGCGGCGCGGGCGGTCAGCACGCGGATCACGCTGTGCCGCGGCCGTGGGCACGTCGCAAAGACGCGGTGCAGATCGGCCACGGCGTCGGCCACCGTCTCGTGCACGGTGGCCTGATCCAGGATGCGGTCGGCGCCGGCTGCCAGGCGCCAGGCGCGCTCCTGCGGCCAGCCGTCGCGCGGGGCCACAAGGCGCAGGTGGAACAGCCCGCCGTTGGCCATGCAGCGGGCGACGGCGCCGATGTTGTCGGCCAGCTGCGGGCGGACCAGCACGACGACCGGGCTGGGGTCGATCGGCGCGATATCGGCGCCGCCGTCGCGCCCGGTCATGCCGGGTCCGCGACGCGCCGCCAGATCGTGGCGCCGTCCGGCTTGTCCTCGAAGGCGACGCCCTGCGCCAGCCACTCCGCCCGGATCGCGTCGGCCCGGGCAAAGTCCCGCGCCCGCCGCGCCGCCCGCCGCGCCTCGATCGCCGCCTCGACGGCCGCGCCGTCGATGCCGCCATGAAACCACGCCTCCGGCGACTGTTGCAGCAATCCCAGCAGTCCGCCTGCCGCCCGCAGCGCGCCCGCGGCCTCGGCGTCCCCCGTCATCGCCTTGCCGGCCAGCGCGTGCATCGCGGCGAAGGCGGCCGGGGTGTTCAGGTCGTCGCACAGCGCATCCATCACCGCATCCGGCGCCGCCACCGCAGCGGCCGGGGCGCGCTGCAGCGCGCGGTAGAAGCGGTCCAGCTCCCCCTGCGCCTCCACCAGCCCGGCCGCGCTGTAGTCCAGCGTCGAGCGATACTGCGCCCGCAGCAGCAGCAGCCGGATCGCCTCGCCGGGCGCCTGCTGCCGCGCATCGGCGATCGTCGTGAAGTTGCCGAGCGACTTCGACATCTTCTCGCCGCCGCTCAGCACCATGCCCCAGTGCACCCAGGTCCGCGCGAAGCCGCTGCCCGGCAGCGCGCACAGGCTCTGCGCGCGCTCGTTCTCGTGATGCGGGAAGATCAGGTCGCCGCCGCCGCCATGGATGTCGAAGGTCTCGCCCAGATAGCGCCAGGCCATCGCGCTGCACTCGATGTGCCAGCCGGGCCGGCCGCGGCCCCACGGGCTGTCCCAGCCGGGCACGTCCGGCAAAGACGGCTTCCACAGCACGAAATCGCCCGGGTTCCGCTTGTAGGGCGCCACGTCGACGCGGGCGCCGGCCAGCAGCTCGTCCGGCGTGCGCCCCGACAGCACGCCATAGGTCTCGAAGCTGGGCACGGCGAACAGCACGTGCCCCTC
>JAYUCA010000574.1:0-2337 GCA_043740535.1 Rhodospirillales bacterium
CGCCACAGGTCGGGCCTGCGCGCGCGCGTGATCTGTTCGGCCTGGTCGCGGCGCCAGGCGGCGATGGCGGCGTGGTTGCCGCTCAGCAGCACCTCGGGCGCCGCCCTGCCCTGCCACTCGGCCGGGCGGGTGTAGTGCGGGTATTCCAGCAACCCGTCGGAAAAGCTCTCGTCGAGCGCGCTGGCGGCGGCGCCCATGACGCCGGGCAGCAGGCGGATGCAGGCGTCCAGCAGAACCAAGGCCGGCAGCTCCCCGCCCGACAGCACGTAGTCGCCGATGCTGACCTCCTCGATGGCGCGGGCGTCGAGCACGCGCTGATCGACGCCCTCGTAGCGGCCGCAGATCAGCCGGACGCCGGGGCCTGCGGCCAGCGTGCGCACCCGGGCCTGGTGCAACGGCGCACCGCGGGGGGACAGGTAGATCAGCGGGCGGCAGTCGTTCTGCAAGTCGGGCGGCCCGATCGCCGCGTCCAGCACGTCGGCCCGCATCACCATGCCGGCGCCGCCGCCGAACGGCGTGTCGTCGACGCTGCGGTGCCGGTCCGTCGCCGCGTCACGGATGTCCCGCACATCCAGCGACCAGATGCCGCCTTCAAGCGCGCGGCCGGCCAGGGACAGGCCGAGCGAGCCCGGCAGCATCTCGGGGAACAGCGTCAGGACGGTGGCATGCCAGGTCATCGCTCCCCCCGCTGGTCGAACCCTGGCGCTGCCGCGCCGCCGGCGTCGTTCGCGGCTGCCCCAGCCATCCCCGGCTCCTCGCCGGCTGCGACCTCGTGCGGCGGGTCGATCACCACGCGGCCGGCGCCCAGGTCGACGTGGGGCACCGCGGCGCGGGTGAAGGGCACCAGCAGAAGCTTGCCTTCCCCCGCGATCTCCAGGCTGACGCCCGCGCCGTAGTCATGCACGACGGTGATCCTGCCCAGCGCCGCGCCTGCCGGATCGACCGCATCGAGGCCGACGAGGTCGGACAGATAGAACTCGTCGTCGTCCGGCTGCGGCAGGCGATCACGCTCGATGAACAGGCGCAGGTTGGTCAGCCGTTCCGCCGCCGTGCGGTCGGCGACAGCATGTCCGTCGGCGTCGCGCAGCTCCGCGACCCCCGCCTGGCGCCAGGACAGCGTCCATGGCCGCCCCTGCTCGTCGAGAAGCGGGCCATAACCGGCCAGGTCCTGCGGGTCAGCCGTGTAGCTGTGGACGTGCAGCAGCCCCCGCACCCCGTGCGGCCGGCCGACGACGCCCAGCAGGATCTGGCGATCTGACAAGGGGGCAGACAATGGTTTAGGTGGCGGCCTTCGCCGCGCGCTCCTGCGCCTTCTTCTTCGGCGCGGACTGGATCGGCTGCTCGCGGTACACCGGCATCGGCGCCAGCCCGGCATGGCCCAGGAACTTCGCCACCCGGTCGGTCGGCAGCGCGCCGTGGCTCATCCAATGCTGGATGCGCTCGCCCTGCAGGCGCACGCGGTCGGTGTGCTCGGACGGCAGCATCGGGTTGTAGCTGCCGACCTTCTCCAGGAAGCGGCCGTCGCGCGGGCTGCGGCTGTCGGACACGACGATGTGGTAATAGGGGCGCTTCTTGGCGCCGGCGCGGGCAAGGCGGATCTTCAGGGACATGCGTTTTCCTTGTGTTTCGAAATATCAGAAAGGTCGGGCCTTCAAAAAGGCCTCCGGGGCTGCATCGACTTCGGCATCAGGGCGGACATGCCCTGGCGCATCAGGCCCTTCTGCCCCAGCTTGTTCATGCGCTTCATCATCGTCGACATGTCGTCGAACTGCTTCAGCAGCTTGTTCACGTCCTGCACCTGCGTGCCCGACCCGGTGGCGATCCGCTTCTTGCGGCTCGCCTTGATCAGGTCCGGCGTCTTGCGCTCCCGCTTCGTCATCGACCCGATGATCGCCGCCTGGCGCGCCAGCACCGTCGTGTCCAGCTTCGCGTCGTCGAGCTGCGCCTTCATCTTGCCGATGCCGGGCAGCATACCCAAAATGCCGGATATGCTGCCCATCTTGCTGATCTGGCGAAGCTGGTTCGCGTAGTCGTCCAGGTCGAACTTGCCGGACATCATCCGCTTGGCAAGCCGCTCCGCCTCCGCCTCGTCGATCGTCTCGCTAGCCTTCTCGACCAGGCCGACGATGTCGCCCATGCCCAGGATGCGGCCGGCGACGCGTTCGGGATGGAATTCCTCCAGCGCGTCCAGCTTCTCGCCCATGCCCACCAGCTTGATGGGCGCGCCCGTCACCTGGCGCATCGACAGCGCGGCGCCGCCGCGGGCGTCGCCGTCCATGCGGGTCAGCACGATGCCGGTGATGCCCAGCGCGTCGTTGAAGGCCTTGGCCGTGATGA
>JAYUCA010000575.1:0-1749 GCA_043740535.1 Rhodospirillales bacterium
GTATCGTTTCAGGTTGCTTGGACCTGAAACGAGGTTCCGCGTTCTTAATCAACAAACTAGAGCATGATCGCTTCATCTACCTGAAGCGGTCATGCTCTAATTCCCGGGTTCCGGGACCACGACACTTTCCCACAGCCGTCATGGCGAGCCGCTTGGCGACGCGATCCAGGGGGCACGTGCGCCGCGCCCGGCCCCTGGATCGCCATGCCGCAAGGGCGGCTCGCGATGACGGGTCATGATCCCTGAGGCCTGGAAACAGGCTGCACGGGAGGGGCGGCTTCGCAGGGCCGGTCCTACAACCCGCCATCGCGTGCCGAAAGCCACCGAGATGCTGGGTTGAACGACCCACCCTACGCTTCGGTCAGCAGCAGCCCTGCCGCATACCCGGCAAAACTTCGTCCGACCTCCAGGTGGAACGTGTCGGCGCCCAAACGCCACAGCATCAGGTCCGCCTTGCCCAGCAGCGTCCGCGTGCACCTGCCCGGCTGAAACACAGCCAGGTCGAGATCGAGCGGGCAGAATGCCGCCAACACCTCTGTCGCCCGCGCACCTTCGATCCGAAGCGCGACCATGCGATCGCTGACCTCCACCAGGCTGTGCGGCCGCCCCGCAAGCCCCCGTTCCAGCGCCCCGATCATGGCCTGGCGATCCTCGGGCGTCGCCACCAGCCACCATTCGTCGGGCCCCAGGTGCAGGGCGTCGCCCCGTATCGCGCCGACGGCGGCCAACGCGGCCTCGATCGCCGCCGCCCGTCCGCGCAGCACGAACATCGAGCGGCGCGGCGCCTCCGCGATGCGAAGCCCTGGCGACGCATGAGGCAGCCCCTCAACCATGCAGCCGCACCCCGTCCGGGTCGAAGAACACCGGCGACACCACCCGAACCGCCACGTCCCCAGCCGGATGCGGCGCCATCAGCGTCGCGCCCATCCGCCCGCGACCGCCCTCCAGCATCGCCAGCGCGATCGGCCGGCGCAGCGCCGGGCTGCGATAGGATGAGGTCACGTGGCCGATCCCCGTCCGCGGCGCGCCGGCAGCGACGAGCTGCGCGCCTTCTGCCAGCACGCTGCGTCCGTCGACGCTCTCCAACCCGACAAGCTGCTTGCGGCCCGGCAACTGCATCAGCGGCCGCGTGATCGAGCGCCGGCCGACGAAGTCCCGCTTCGCCTTGCCCACCGACCAGGACAGCCCCAGATCGTCCGGCGTCGCGGTGCCGTCGCTCTCCTGGCCGACGATGATATAGCCCTTCTCGGCCCGCAGCACGTGCATCGCCTCGGTGCCATAAGGCGCTATGCCGTGCGCAGCGCCAGCCGCCGCCACCGCCTGCCACAGCGGCGCGCCATGCCCGGATGGCACGTTCAGCTCGTAGCCGAGTTCGCCCGTGAAGCTGACCCGGAACAGCCGGCCCTCGACGCCCGCGATCCTGGCCGTGGCCACGCCCATGTGCGGCAGCGCATCCAGGTCCACCCCATCGACCACCGCGGCCACCACCTGGCGCGCCTTCGGCCCCTGCACGGCGATGACCGCCCACTGCTCCGTCGTCGAGGTCAGCCAGACATCCAGGTCCGCACCCGGGCCACCTCTGCCCGAGCGCCCTCCGCGAATGGTGACGGTGCCAGCCGGTCATCGCGCAGTTCATCCAGGACCACGCCCCTACGCGCGTTCTTGATGAGTCAACGCGGACCATTGACTAATGGATCCATATGAAACTAATTTACGCAGGGATCGGTGTGGGTCCTGCTGGGTTTCGCC
>JAYUCA010000576.1:0-2284 GCA_043740535.1 Rhodospirillales bacterium
GACAGCAGCAGCAGGATGTTGCCGGCCGGCGTCGTGGCGGGGGTGACCAGCGAGGCGAAGGGCTGTCCCTCGGCGCTGGTCGCCAGGGTCCCGGCACGGGCGGCGCGCAGCAGCAATCTGGCCTCGGCGCCAGGCGTTATGGGTGTAGGCTCGGTCATTCCTGCATTCCGCCACAATTCAATGATGGAACGTGTGGGTGCAGGCCGGCGCCTGCAAGGACGAAAGACCCGGCATGAAACACACGATCGCATTGGTGGACGACGACCGGAACATCCTCACCTCCGTGTCCATGACGCTGGAGGCGGAGGGGTTCATCGTCCGCACCTACACGGACGGCGAGAGCGCGCTGCAGGGCATGACCCAGAAGCCGGTCGATCTGGCGGTGCTGGACATCAAGATGCCGCGGATGGATGGGATGGAGCTGCTGCAGCGGCTGCGGGCGAAATCGGCGCTGCCGGTGATCTTCCTCACCAGCAAGGACGAGGAAGTCGATGAGCTGATGGGCCTGCGGCTGGGGGCCGACGACTACATCACCAAGCCCTTCAGCCAGCGCCTGCTGATCGAGCGGATCCGCGCCCTGCTGCGCCGCAACGAGGCGAGCCGGGCCGAAGGATCGGGCGCGTCGCCCGGCGGCGTGATGGTGCGCGGCGACCTGAAGCTGGACGACACGAAGCATCAATGCCTGTGGCGCGGCAACGACATCCAGTTGACGGTGACGGAGTTCCTGTTGGTCAAGGCGCTCGCCGCCCGGCCCGGCATGGTGAAGTCGCGCGACCAGTTGATCGACGCGGCCTATGGCGAGAACATCTACGTCGACGACCGCACCATCGACAGCCATATCAAGCGGGTGCGCAAGAAGTTCCGCGCGACGGACGACAGCTTCGACCATATCGAGACGCTGTATGGCATCGGTTACCGCTATAAGGAGCAGTAGTCGTGGACGCCATCGCCGATCGCTGGCGGCCACATTCAACCATAAAAGCGAGCGCAGGGCGTGAACCAGGATTCGCCACAGAGGCAGCGAGAGCGCAGGGGCGGGTCTTCCCCGACCCCTCCCCTGTGCTCTCTGCGCCTCTGTTGTCATTCCTTCCCGGCCGCCGGCGCCTGATGCCGGACTCCGGGATCCCGCCCTTAGCCGTCGCGGACGCGCCGGTGCGGGAGCATCGGGAACGCTGGGTATCGCCGCTGCTGCGCCGCATCCTGCTGGTCAACGCGCTGCCGCTTGCGCTGCTGGTCGCCGCATTGCTGTATCTGGACCAATACCAGAACGGCCTGCTGGAAGCCGAGGTTCAGGCGCTCCGTGAGCAGGCGCGCATCTACGCCGGCGCCCTGGGTGAGAGCGCGGTTCGGGAGCAGGACCCGGACAACCCCATCCTGACGCCCGACCTGGCGCGACCCCTGTTGCGCCGGCTGATCGAGCCGACCCCGAACGCCCAGGCGCGACTTTATGCGCCAGACGGCCAGTTGATCGCCGACAGCCGAGTTCGCGAAGGGGCCGGCGGCGCGGTGGTGACCGAGCCGCTGCCGCCGGCCGTCGACCGCGGGCCGTTGCTGGGCACGGTCGGCCTGGTCTACGACAAGCTGCTGGCGATGCTGCCGCATCAAAGCCAGGGCCCGGTGGTGGAGATCAGTCCGAATGCCGGCGGCGCCGAATGGCAGCCCGACGTCAAGGAAGAACTCCGCGTCACCGGGACCAGCAGCGGGCGGGAGATGCCGCCCTATGTTCGCCGCACGCAAGACAATCGTCTGCTGGTGACGGTGGCCGAGCCGGTTGCGCGCAACCGCCACACCGTCGGGATCGTGCTGCTGACGCGTGAGGCGCGGGCCGTCGACAACAGCGTGTTCACCGTGCGCATGAGCATCCTGGGCCTGTTCGCGCTGGCGCTGGTGCTGACCGTCGGGCTGTCCTGGTATCTGTCGCTGACGATCGCGCGACCGATCCTGCGGCTGGCGCGGGCGGCCGAGGACATGCGGGAGGGCCAGGGCCGGTCCGGCGCGGTGCCGGCGGCGTTGATGCGGCGCAAGGACGAGGTGGGTGAGCTGGCGCACGCGCTGACCGAGAGCGCGGCGGCGCTGTGGGCGCGGATGGACGCGACCGAGCAGTTCGCCGCCGACGTGGCGCACGAGATCAAGAACCCATTGAGCAGCATCCGCAGCGCCATCGAGACGTTGCGGCGGATCGAGGACCCGGCCCAGCAGCGGCGGCTGCTGGCGATCATCGCCGAAGACGTGATGCGGCTGGATCGGCTGATCTCCGACATCAGCGACGCAAGCCGGGTGGATG
>JAYUCA010000577.1:0-2207 GCA_043740535.1 Rhodospirillales bacterium
GTCTGGCCGTGCCCGGGGTTGGTCAGCGCCAGCAGGTTGATGGCGTTCTTGGCGCGGACCCGGGCCAGGCCGCCGGGGGGATGCGGGAACTCCGGATCGAAGCCGACGTCCAGCCCGTCCGGGTGGTAGTAGAACTCGTGGTAGCCGAGCATGGGGACGCCGGGCCAGACGTCGTTCAGGTTCAGCATCTCGCCCCAGCCGTGGTGGCCGATGATGATGTCCGGACGGAAGCCGAGGCCGCGCAGCTGCTCGGCCATCTGGCAGACGATGGCGGCACGCTTCAGCGCGACCTCGAACTCCATCGCGTCGTAGTAGGTGGCCTCGTTGTACTCGGGCTTGCGGTAGACGATCTTGCGGACGCCGCCGATGTGGTTCTCGTTCGGCTCGCTGATGAACACCACCTCGTTGGCCGGGTCCTGGCGCAGGCGCATGACCAGGTGCAGGAACTGCCCCGGGAAATTCTGGTGGACGAAAAGATACTTCAAAGCTGTGGTCCCCTGCGGCCGGCCGGCCCCTGCGCCAGGGTCCGGCCGGCCGGCGGATCAACGACGGCGCGGGGCGGGGGCCGGCTTCCTGGCGGCCTTCGAAGCGGGCTTTTTAGCCAGTTCCTTCGGGGCCAGTTCCTTCGGGGCCAGTTTCTTCGGGGCCAGTTTCTTCGGGGCCAGTTCCTTCGGGGCCGGTTCCGTCTTGGGAGCTTCCTTCAGCACCGGCGCCTTCTTGCCGGACCGCTTCGCCGCCAACGCCCCGACCGGCACGATCGCCACCTGGAACGCCTCGAGCGCCGCCAGGCTGGGCGCCTCGCAGGCCTCTTCGGCCCCGACCGGCCCGATCTGCGTCCCGTCGACGAAGCTGGCCGACAGGACGATCTTGTGCGTCGCCGCCGACGCCCCGCGCAGGCGCACCCGCAGACCCAGGATGGGTAGCGACATGCCGCGGCTGCCGCAGAACTGGCCGCCTTCGGACCAGGGGCTCAGCCAGCCGCGGCCGAGCACGGCCTGGTATTCGAGGTCCGACGGCGGGATGCTGCGAACCGGCGCAATGCCGAAGCCCTCGATCCAGCGCTTGCTGCCGGGCTCGCCCATCCATTCGCCCAGCAGGGCGCCCACGTCGCCCCGTGCGTAGATGTGGCCGACGACCTCCACCTGGGCTGCCTGCGGCGCCGGTTCCGTGCCGCGGCCCGTTGCCGCCTGCATCGCGTCCTGGACGCCGGAGATGCGCACCACCTGGATCGCCGGCGGCTCCGACCGGCTGTCGATCGCCTGGTAGACCGTCACCAGCAGCTCCGACCGTGCGTCGGTCACCCGCACGAGGGTGGCGGCGTCCGGCCCGATCCAGCCTTCCGTCTCCATGCCGACGGTCTTGATCCGGCCGGAATGGCGTCCGGGTGCGGCCGTGATGCGCACGACCGGCAGGCCTGTCGACGGGTCCGGCATCGCGCCGCCCGGGGCGCTGAACACGCAGTACAGACCGGGTTCGAGCGACATCATGTGGCCCGAAACCTTCAACTCTGAAATCTGGCTGCTGGCCGCAGCCGAACTCTGTTCCGACATCTTTTCTCTCGATTGCTCAATGGGCTGGAAATTGCGGCGGACATTGCGACGCCAGCGTTCCCGGCGCAAGCCGCAGCAGCGCGTCGTTCAGGGCCCGCGGCGGCAGGCCGAGCGGCAGCGGCCAGCCCCGCCCGGTGCGGCGGGTGCGCTCCGCCTGCGCGCCGATGTCGAACACCGCCGCCGGCAGCCCGGCCTGCCAGGCGCGGCTCAGCGCGAAGCACCACGTCTCGGGCCAGATCGACGGGATGAAGGCGAGGTGGGCCGCCTGCGCCTGGATCAGGCGGATCGCGTCGTCCTCCTTGTATTCGCCGGTGACGAAGACCGGGCCGGCGTCCATCAGCCGCTCGTCGTCGGCGGTGAAGCCCACGACGACGAATTCAAGCGGCAGGGCGCGGGCGCGGGCGTCGCGGGCGCAGGCCAGCAGCACCGCATACCCCTTCTCGACGCCGATCGCGCCGACGACCACGATCCGGCGGACCCTGCCCTGGCGCGCGGGGGACAACGCCGGGAGTGCGGCATCATCCTCCCACGGCTCGACTGTAGGGGCCGCGATGGCGAAATGGCGGCGCAGCCGGGCAGCCGCGTCGGCCGAGGGCACGATCACCATGGATGCCTGCGAAAGCTCGGCCATCGAGCGCTCCAGCAGCAGGGGGACGG
>JAYUCA010000578.1:0-2185 GCA_043740535.1 Rhodospirillales bacterium
GCTGGCCGCCGCCGCCGCCGTGGCGCAGGGCCGCACCCGGATGCGCGGCCTGTCGGAACTGCGGGTCAAGGAAAGCGACCGGCTGAGCGCCACCGCGGCGATGCTGTCGGCCAATGGCGTGCGCGTCGCGATCGACGGCGACGACCTGGTCGTGGATGGCGGCGCCGTCCCTGGCGGCGCCGTGGTGGAGACGCACATGGACCACCGCATCGCCATGAGCGCGCTGGTGCTGGGCCAGGCGGCGGCCGCGCCGATCGGCGTGGATGATTCGGCGTTCATCGACACGAGCTTTCCGGGTTTTGCCGCGCTGATGCAGGGCCTGGGGGCGTCGATTGCCTGACCCCGCGCCGCTGGTCATCGCCATCGACGGCCCGGCCTCGGCCGGCAAGGGCACGCTGGCGCGCCGTCTGGCAGCCCATCTGGGTCTGCCGCACCTCGACACCGGGCTGCTGTATCGCGCCACCGGCCGCCGCGTGCTGGATGCGGGGGGCGATCCCGCGGACCCTGCCGCCGCAACGCAGGCAGCATTGGATTTGCTGCCCGCGCACCTCGATCGCCCGGACCTGCGCGGCCCGGACGCCGACCGCGCGTCGAGCCTCGTTGCTGCCGTGCCGGCGGTCCGGGCCGCCTTGCTCGACTTCCAGCGCCGCTTCGCCGCGGGCGGCGCCGTGCTCGATGGCCGCGACATCGGCACCGTCGTCTGCCCGGACGCCCGCGTGAAGCTTTACGTGACCGCCGACGTCGGCGCCCGCGCCCGGCGCCGATGGTTGGAACTGGCCGCCCGCGGCGTGGATGCGCCGATGGCCGAGGTCGAGGCGGAGATGCGGGCCAGGGATGCGCAGGACGCGGACCGGGCCACGGCGCCGCTGCGCCCCGCAATGGACGCCGTGCTGCTGGACACCACGGCGCTGGACGCCGATGCGGCCTTCGCCGCCGCGTTGGCAATCGTCGATAGCGCGGTTGTTTGACTTGACTTTACCGCATCGAATCGTATTGCTGCGCCCGACGCTTCGGCCGGAAAGCCGGGGCGCGCGTTCGTTTCAACCCGCCCGGGGCCGTTCCAGACGGTCCGCAGGGTAGTCGCCGCCGGCCCGCATGGGCCGGATGCGCACGCCGAAGTCGCCGGCCCCGTTCAATGCGGGCCACCCGGTGTTCGATTCAGGAACCACCCCAACACATGGCATCAGCCTCCGCCGCCACCATCGACCGTCCCTCAATGCACGGGATGGAAGACTTCGCGTCATTGCTCGACGAGACGCTCGGCAAGGACAATGGATTCGAGGGGTCGGTCGTCACCGGCCGCGTCATCCGCCTGACCGACGAGTACGCCATCGTCGACGTCGGCCTGAAAAGCGAAGGCCGCGTCTCGCTGAAGGAATTCGGCGCCCCCGGCCAGGCCCCCGAGGTCAAGCCCGGCGACAACATCGACCTGTATGTCGAGCGCTACGAAGACCGTGACGGCGCGATCGTGCTCAGCCGCGAGAAGGCCCGCCGCGAAGAGGCCTGGACCAACCTGGAGAAGGCGTTCGAGGCGCAGCAGCGCGTGAACGGCACGATCTACGGCCGGGTCAAGGGCGGCTTCACCGTCGACCTCGGCGGCGCCATCGCCTTCCTGCCTGGCAGCCAGGTGGACATCCGCCCGGTGCGGGACGTGGGTCCGCTAATGGGCACGCCGCAGCCGTTCCAGATCCTGAAGATGGACCGCGCCCGCGGCAACATCGTCGTCAGCCGCCGCGCGGTGCTGGAAGAAACCCGCGCCGAACAGCGCAGCGAGCTGATCCAGGGCCTGAAGGAGGGCATGATCCTCGACGGCGTGGTCAAGAACATCACCGACTACGGCGCCTTCGTGGACCTGGGCGGCGTCGACGGCCTGCTGCATGTCACCGACATCGCGTGGCGCCGCATCAACCACCCCAGCGAGGCGCTGCAGATCGGCCAGGCCGTGCGCGTGCAGGTCATCCGCTTCAACTCCGAAACCCAGCGCATCAGCCTCGGCATGAAGCAGCTGGAGGCCGATCCGTGGGAAGGCGTCGCGGCGAAGTATCCGCCGGGCGCCAAGTATTCGGGCCGCGTGACCAACATCACCGACTACGGCGCCTTCGTGGAGCTGGAGCCGGGCGTCGAGGGCCTGGTCCATGTCAGCGAGATGAGCTGGACCAAGAAGAACGTCCACCCCGGCAAGATC
>JAYUCA010000579.1:0-2597 GCA_043740535.1 Rhodospirillales bacterium
TGCGCATCGACGATCATGCCCACGCGGATGTCGATGCGGTCGAAGTCTTCGATGGTGGCGATGCTGTCCATGCCTCGCATCATGCCAGCGTGGCGTCCGTTGCCAAAGGGGGGCGCCGCAGGTTGCCAATCCCCACCCCCCATGCCAGCGTCATGCGCCTTCTGGAGACCCCTTCCCGATGACCGCCGCCGCGTTGCCGCAGACCCCGAGCTTCCGCCTCGATGGCCGTCGCGCCCTCGTCACCGGCGCCAGCAGCGGCATCGGCGAGGCGGCGGCCATCGCGCTGGCCGAGGCCGGGGCGGATGTGCTGCTGGCCGCCCGCCGGACCGCGCCGATGCAGGCCACGGTTGCCGCACTGCAGGCCCGCGGCCTGAAGGCCGCCTGCGTCGCGCTGGACGTGACGGACCGCGCCGCCACCCGCGCCGCAATCGCCGCGCATGGGCCATTCTCCATCCTGGTCAACAACGCCGGGCGCAACACGCGGGAGGCCTTCCTCGACGTCAGCGACGAGGCGCTGGACGCGATGCTGGACCTCAACATCCGCGCCGCCTTCACGGTGGCGCAGGCTGTGGCGCGCGGCATGGTGGCGGCCGGGCAGGGGGGCGCCATCATCAACGTCGGGTCCGTCAACGGCCACGTCGCGCGGGAGACGATCAGCGTCTACACCGCGACCAAGCACGCCATCGAGGGCCTGACCAAGGGCATGGCGCTGGAGCTGGGCCGCCACGGCATCCGCGTCAACACGCTGTGCCCCACCTGGATCGCGACGCCGCTGGTCCGCCCGATGCTGGACGATCCGGAAACGGCGGCGATGATGAAGTCCCGCCTGCCGATCGGGCGGGTGGGCGAGGTCGAGGATCTGATGGGCGTCATCGTCTTCCTGGCTTCCCCCGCCGCCGCGATGGTGACGGGGGCGCCGCTGCTCGTCGATGGCGGGCTCACCACTTACTGAGGACGTTTCCCATGCGCGACTTCCACTTCCCCGGCCGCAGCCCCGTCTATTCCACGCACGGCATGGCCGCCACCGCCATGCCCGCCGCCACGCTCACCGCACTGGATGTGCTGCGCGCCGGCGGCAACGCGATGGACGCCGCCGTCGCCGCCGTCGCGGTGCTGGGCGTGATCGAGCCGCAATCGACCGGCATCGGCGGCGACTGCTTCTGCCTGTATGCGCCGAAGGGCACCGACAAGGTCGAGGCGCTGAACGGATCGGGCCGGGCGTGCGCCGCCTCGACCATCGACTGGTTCGAGGAGCGGCAGATCACCGCGCTGGAGAACACCTCGCCGCACACCGTCACCATCCCCGGCGCCATCTCCGCCTGGGAGGCGCTGCTGGCCCGGCACGGCACGAAGGGCCTGGACGAGCTGCTGCAGCCCGCGATCCGCTTCGCCGAAGAGGGCTGGCCGGTGCACGCCAAGGTCGCGTGGGATTGGGCGAGGCTCGAGGGCAAGCTGCGGAAGAACGGCGCCGAAGCCTTCCTGCCCAACGGCGCGGCGCCGCGCGCCGGCGACATGTTCGTGCAGAAGCAGCTCGGCCAGACGCTCCGCACCATCGCGCAAAAGGGCAGCCGGGGCTTCTACGAGGGCGCGGTCGCCGCCGACATGGTCTCGACGCTGCGCGCCCATGGCGGGCTGCAGACCGAGCAGGACTTCTTCGATGGCCGCACCGTCGCCGAGTTCGTGCAGCCCATCCGCAGCAGCTTCCGCGGGCACGAGGTGTGGCAATGCCCGCCCAACGGCTCCGGCCTGCTGGTGCTGATGCTGCTCGGCATCCTCGAAGGCTTCGACCCGGCCCCCGATGGCCCGCTGGACCCGATCCGCATGCACCGCCACGTCGAGGCCGCGCGCCTGGTCTACCGCGACCGCGACGCCTTCCTGGCCGACCCGTCCCAGGTCGATGTGGCGGTCGAGAAGCTGACCAGCCCCGAGTATCTCGCGGGGCTCCGCGCGCTGATCCGGGACGACCGCGCCATGCCGCACATGCCGGCGCCCGGCGAGGCGCTGCTGCCGGCGCACAAGGACACGACCTACCTGTGCGTCGTCGATCGCGACGGCAACGCGTGCAGCTTCATCAACTCGCTGTTCCAGGGCTTCGGCTGCGGCATCCTGGCGCCCAACAGCGGCATCATGCTGCAGAACCGCGGCCTGGGGTTCCGGGTGCAGCGCGGCCACCCGAACTGCATCGCGCCCCACAAGCGGCCGATGCACACGATCATCCCCGGCATGGTCACGAAGGGCGGCCGGGCGGTGATGCCGTACGGCGTCATGGGCGGCCACTTCCAGCCGATGGGCCAGACCTGGTTCCTGACCAACATGATGGACTACGGCCTCGATATCCAGGAGGCGCTGGACCTGCCGCGCCTGTTTCCCTACCAGGGCAGGCTGGAAGTGGAGCGCGGCATCCCCGAAGCCGCGGTGCGGGCGCTGGCGGCGATGGGCCACGACATCGCCGGCACAGACCGGCCGCATGGGGGCGGGCAGGCGATCTGGATGGACCACGCGCGGGGCGTGCTGGTGGCCGGGTCGGAACCGCGCAAGGACGGGCTGGCGTTGGGGTATTGAGGAGGAATACGCAAGCGAACGGGTCGCACTCGTGC
>JAYUCA010000580.1:0-4177 GCA_043740535.1 Rhodospirillales bacterium
GGGATCCCCGGGTCAAGGACGGCCCGGGGATGACGTGTTTGGATGAAACGGGCCGGGGATGACGTGTTCGCGGGTAGCCGGGGGGGCAAGGCTGCGTCAGGAGGCGTAGTGGGGGTAGCCTGAGAATTTGCTCTCGGCTTCGAGGCGACGGATCATTGCGGGCCATTCCAGCACGCCGTAGGGGCGGCGGATGCCGGGGCGGTACATGGTTGCGGTGCGCTCCAGCACATCAGCGGACGGGACCAGGAGTTCGGTGCGGGCGGCCATCGCGTCGACCTGGGCCTGGCAGGACATCTCCAGTTGATACAGCGTGTTGAAGGCCTGGGGGATGTCGGGGCCGCAGGTCAGCATGCCGTGGCTGCGCATGATCATCGCGTTATGCTCGCCGAGGTTCTCCACCAGGCGTTCCCGCTCCTCCATGTTGACGGCGGGGCCTTCGTAGTCGTGGTAGGCGATGTGGCCGTGGAAACGGATGGAGGTCTGGTTCAGGGGCAGCAGGCCGCATTTCATGGACGAGACGGCCATGCCGGCGCGGGTGTGGGTATGGGTGACGCAGGCGACGTCGGGCCGGGCCTTGTGGATGGCGCCGTGGATGACGTAGCCGGCGACGTTGATGTCGTAGTCGGTGTCGGGCTTCCAGAGGATGGCGCCTTCGACGTCGATCCGGGCGAGGCTGGATGCGGTGATCTCCTTGTACAGCAGGCCGTACAGGTTGATCAGCAGGTGTTCCGTCCCGGGGATGCGGACGGTGATGTGATTGTAGATCAGGTCCGTCATGCCGTAGATGTCGACGAGGCGGTAGGCGGCGGCGAGGTCGACGCGGGCCTGCCATTCCTCGGGGCTGACCTGGTCGCGGACGCATTGGAAGTTCGTGTCGTATTTCATCGCTTGGTCCTTACTGCGCCGGGGCGCCGGGCTGCTTGAAGGGGTCGGCGTTGGCGAAGGCGTCCAGGGCGGCGCAGCGGGCGACGATGCGATCGACGGTGGGAATGTCGTCGAAGGCGATCTTGAAGACGCGCATCACGGCGTTGACGCTCATGACGCAGATGTCGGCCATGGTCACGGCGTCGCCGTGGCAGAAGGCGCCGGTTTCGGGGTCGTTGGCCAGGCGCTTCTCCAGCGTGCGCATGCCGGCGCCGAACCACTGCATCTGCCAGGCGCGCCAGGCATCCATGTCGAAGCCGCCTGTCGTCGTCAGGTATTTGCGCATCCTGGGCACCACCAGCGGGTGGGTGTCGGCGACCATCAGCGACGCGAGCGAGCGCACCCGGGCGCGGCCGAACGGGTCGGCTGGCAGCAGCGGCGGTGTGGGGGCCGTCTCGTCCAGGAACTCCAGGATCGCGAGGGACTGGGTGATCGGCGGGTGGCCCGGCACGATCAGGGCTGGCACGGCGCCCTGCGGGTTCACGGCGAGGAACGCCGGCTGCAGTTGCTCGCCCTGCTCCAGGTTGATGGCGTGGGTCTTGGCGTGCAGACCTTTCAGGGCCAGCGCGACGCGGATGCGGTAGGCGGCCGAGGACCGCCAGAAGGAGTAGAGTTCGAGGCCCGAAAGGTCGGTCATGGCGTTCCCTGTGTGAATTGCCGGCATGCTATGCCGATATCGCGGCCGGTGTCGCGGGGATGGAGACCGATGTTCGAAGGTTTTGCAAAAACCACGATCAAGACCAGCGGCGCGGAGATCGTGCTGCGGCATGGCGGCAAGGGGCCGCCGTTGCTGCTGATGCACGGGAACCCGTTCATGCACGTGACGTGGCACAAGATCGCGCCGCTTCTGGCGGAGGAGTTCACGGTCGTGTGCCCGGACCTGCGCGGGTATGGCGACAGCTCGAAGCCGCCCGGGGGGGCGGATCACTCGGGGTATTCGTTCCGGGCGATGGCGCAGGACAACGTGGAGGTGATGCGGGCGCTGGGGTTCGAGACGTTCTGCGCGGCCGGGCACGACAGGGGGGCGCGGGTGCTGCACCGGATGTGCCTGGATCATCCGGCGGCGGTCAGCAAGGCGGTGTTCATGGACATGCTGCCGCAGCATCACCTGTTGAACAACGTGACGCGGCAGTGGGGCATTTTCTCGTGGCACTGGTTCTTCATGATCCAGCCGTATCCGACGCCGGAGACGATGATCAGCGCGGACCCCGAATTCTATATCCGGCGCAAGCTGGCCAAGACCGAACAGGGGCTGAGCTTTTTCGACCCGGCGGCGCTGGCGGAATACATCCGCTGCATCCGGAACCCCGAGGTGGTGCATGCGATGTGCGAGGACTACCGGGCGACGTTCGGGGTGGA
The DNA here is from genome assembly GCA_043740535.1 of Rhodospirillales bacterium. GTDB lineage: Bacteria > Pseudomonadota > Alphaproteobacteria > Acetobacterales > Acetobacteraceae > JBBROS01. The sequence goes on from JAYUCA010000580.1 coordinate 2,284, forward strand.
CCTGGCGATGGACACGGCGGATTTCGAGGCGGGGCGGCGTGTGGAGACGCCTTCCATGCTGCTGTGGGGCGAGAAGGGCGGGGTGGGGCGGAACCATGACGCGGCGAAGGTGTGGGCGCCGTATGCGGTGAACATATTGCGGGCGGGCACGGTGCCTTCGGGGCATTATTTGCAGGAGGAGTGCCCGGATGAGACGTATGCGGCGCTGCGGGGGTTCTTTGGGACCGGGCGGGCCTGACACCGATCAGGCATCCGGTCCATTGCCGGACAATGAGTACAAGTAGCGCAACCGGGTGAATGACGACCGCCGTCAGAAGTAGATTCACCACAGAGGCACAGAGGACGCAGAGAAGGAAGGTAGCGTATATTACGGTCGTCCAACCTGTGAGTTTGAAACGTTGACGGGCTGAACTTCATGGTCCTTGATTCCCTATGGTGTAATGGGAAGAGCATTGCATCATAGGGACGTCTCTGAAGTGGTCGTCGTTCACCCGATCGGCGTGATTGGCGCGGGGGCTGCTCTGGCGTTTTCAGGCATGGGCGTTCCATAGTGGCGGGAACGGGGTGACCACAGGGGAGCCGGGATGTCGCGTCCATATGAGTTCTTCCAGCGGGACCGCTCGGTGCAGCCGCCGTCGTTCACGCCGGCGTACAAGACGTCCGTGCTGCGGTCGCCGCGGCTGGCGATGGTGTCGCTGCAGAATTCCTTGTCCGAGGTCACGGGGCCGGTGTTCGGGCAGCACGAGCTGGGGCCGCTCGATCACGACCTGCTGCTGAACTACGCGCACTCGGGCGACCCGATCGGGGAGCGGACGATCGTGCACGGGCGGGTGCTGGACGAGAACGGGCGTGGGGTGGCCGGCGCGCTGGTGGAGGTATGGCAGGCCAATGCGGGCGGGCGCTACCGGCACAAGAACGACACGTATCTGGCGCCGATCGACCCGAACTTCGGCGGCTGCGGGCGGATGCTGACGGATGCGGAGGGGGCGTATTGCTTTCGCACTGTGAAACCGGGGGCGTATCCGTTCCGGAACTACGTCAATTCCTGGCGGCCGGCGCATATCCATTTCTCGTTGTCTGGCTCGGGGTTCGCGCAGCGGCTGATCACGCAGATGTATTTCGAGGGCGACCCGTTGATCGCGCATGACGCGCTGCTGCATGTCGTGCCGGACGCGGCGGCGAGGGCTCGGTTGGTGGCGGCGCTGGATTTCAACGCGGCGATCCCGCTGGACAGCCTGGCGTACAAGTTCGACATCGTGCTGCGCGGCAGCCGGCAGACGATGTTCGAGAACAAGCTGCAGGGGAGCTGAGGCGATGGTGCAGGCGCTCGGCTATTTGAAGGAGACAGCGTCGCAGACGGCGGGGCCGTATGTGCATATCGGGCTGATCCCGCATCTGGCTGGGTTCGACATCTTCGAGAACAATTTCAGCAATGTGATGACCGGTGCTGAGACGAAGGGCGAGCGCATCCGCATCGAGGGGCGGGTGCTGGACGGGACCGGCGCTGCGTGCCGGGACGTGCTGGTGGAGATCTGGCAGGCCAACGCCGCCGGGCGGTACGACCATCCGGCGGACCGGCAGGCGGACAAGGCGGTCGATCCGGCGTTTCGTGGCTGGGGGCGGACGGGCACGGATTTCTCGACGGGGGTGTTCAGCTTCGAGACGATCAAGCCGGGGCCGGTGGCGGGCCGGCATGGGCACACGGCGATGGCGCCGCATGTCAGCGTGTGGATCGCGTCGCGGGGCATGAACATCGGGTTGTCGACGCGGCTGTATTTCGCGGACGAGGCGGCGCTGAACGATGCGGACCCGGTGCTGCGGCTGATCGACCCGGCCTCCCGGCGGGAGACGCTGCTGGCGCGACGGCGGGATCGGGACGGCATGGCGGTGTATG
>JAYUCA010000581.1:0-3292 GCA_043740535.1 Rhodospirillales bacterium
GTATCGTTTCAGGTTGCTTGGACCTGAAACGAGGTTCCGCGTTCTTCATCAATACACTAGAGCTTGATCGCTTCGTCTACCAGAAGCGATCATGCTCTAACCCCGCACCCCCACCGCAAAGGCCCAAGATGCGCCACGCCCTGCTCGCCGTCCTGCTCGTCCTGTCCGCCTGCGCGGACCCCATGCCCGTCAGCGGCTTCAGGTCCGCGCCCCCGGACCTCGACCCCATCCGCTTCTTCACCGGGCATGCCCGCTCCTGGGGCGTCATCGAGGATCGCTCCGGCCAGCCCACCAGCATCGTCACGACGGACTGCGTGGGCGTCGCCGACGGCCCCGACGGCCTGCGCATGACCCAGCGCCTGACCATCGGCAATGACGCGCCCGTCACCCGCGAATGGCGCATGCGACGCCTGGGCCCCGACCGGTTCGAGGCCAGCGCCAACGACATGGTCGGCAGCACGGTCGGCGAGGCCGCCGGCCGCGCCTTCCATTGGCAATGGACCCTGGCGCTGTCGCCCGGCAACCCGGTCAAGAACGTCACCATGGACCAATGGTGGTACCTCCAGCCCGACGGCGCCTTGCTCAACCGCACGACCATCCGCAAGCTGGGCGTGATCGCGGCCGAGGTGACCGAGTATTTCGTTCCGGACCGACGCTCCCCCGGGTGATCCCCCCCCCCGCTGCATCCCGCTACGTCATCCCCCGCTTCATCCCAGGGCCTTCTTGACCCGGGGATCCCGTGGTCGTGACGCTCGGTGCTCCCGGCTCGATCGCGTCGCCCTGACGCCGCACGCCCGTCCATCGTGACGTCTGCTGGACAAGCCGCCATCCCGATGTGAGAACCCCGGCTCCACCCAGGACCCCATTCCCTGTCCCACACGCCAGCCCCGCCCGCCAAGCCGTCTGACACCCACCCCCTCGGCGTCGTCATCGGCGCCGACAGCCTGCTGGGCCGCCGTTCCGGCATCGGCCGGATGACGCTGGAAATCATCGAAGCCGTCCATGCCCGGCCCGAACTGACCGGCGCGCTGGCCTTCATGCAGGACAGGTTCCTGTATCCGCACACGGTGCTGGCGCAGGTAGCCCCCCCCGATCCGCCGCCCCCTGGCCAGCCGCCTGTCCTGCCGCCCGCCCGCCCGCCGGTCTTCATGCGCGCCAAGGCCAGCATCGCCTGGATCCCCGGCGTCCAGCGTCTCCGCGGCGTCAAGCGCCGTCTGATCCAATACTCGATGCTCGCCGACCTTCGGGCCGCCAGCGGCGGACAGACCGTGTACCATGAGCCCAACATGATCCCGCAGCGCTTCGGCATGGGGCCGACCGTCGTCACCGTCAACGACCTGTCCTGGCATCACCACCCGGAATTCCACCCGAAGGCCCGGCTGGACTGGATCGACGGCCACATCCGCCGCGCCCTGGCCGAAGCGACCCGCTTCGTCGCGATCTCCCGCTTCACCGCCGACGCCCTGGTGCAGGAATTCGGCATCGACGCTGGCATGGTCGACGTGGTCCCCCTGGCCGCCAGCGGCGGGTTCCGCCCGGTGTCGGCCCCCGACGCGGCGCCCGTCCTGCAGCGCCATGGCCTGCAGGACCGATCCTACGTGCTGACCGTCTCGACGCTCGAGCCGCGCAAGAACTTCGATCGCCTGATGGCCGCCCACCTCGCCTTGCCCCCCGCCCTGCGCCGCCGCACCCCGCTCGTGGTCGTCGGCGGCTCCGGCTGGGGCACGACGCTCGACACGCCGGGCGCCGACCAAGCCCGGCAGGACGGCGCCCTCCGCCTGCTCGGCCATGTCGATGACACCGAGCTGGTGGCGCTGTACGCGCGGGCTGCGGTCTTCGCCTACGTCAGCATCTACGAGGGCTTCGGACTCCCGCTGATCGAAGCCATGGCCGCCGGCGCCCCGGTGCTCGCGTCCTCCACGACCGCCACCGGCGAAACGGCCGGCAACGCCGCCGTCCTGGTGGACCCGCTGGACATCGACTCGATCGCCACCGGCCTGCGCCAACTGCTCGAGGATGACATGGGCGCAGCCGAGCACCGCAACCGCGGCCTCACCCACGCGGCCGAGTTCACCTGGAACCGCACCGCCACCGCCCTGATCCGAACCTGGCGCCGCAGCCTGGCGTAACCCAACCCGTACGGCGGATAAGCAAAGCGCCATCCGCCGCTCCAAGTGAACTCAACCCAAAAGGCGGAAGACGCTTCGCTTTTCCGCCCTACCCAGGGGCTGCACCCTACGAAGACCTCTCCACGGTTGGCACAGGTCAGGACTTATGATCCCTGGCATCATACCAGTGACACCAAGCATTGACCGATCCGCATCGTCACTGCGAGCTCTAGCGAAGCAGTCCAGGGCGGCCAAACCTGATCTATCGGTCCTGGCTCGCTTCCAAGGGCTCGCGATGACGAGTCATTACTTAATGCCGTCGGTATGATACCAGCGCACTGAAGTCCTGACTCTCGCCAAGCCGTAGAAACCATATCACGTCATCCCCGGGCTTTCTTGACCCGGGGATGACGTTATGAAATCGATGCCGCGGCAGGGCAACCATGGCGCGTCATCCCTGAGGGTGCACAGCGGCTTCGCATTGCACCAACCACTGCACAGGTCATTGCTTAATTGCCCTGGTATCATATCGTTGTCGTCCTACCCCAGCGCCGCCCCATACACCGCCGCCGCCTCCATCGGCGCAAGCCGGTCGAGCGCCGCGCACCCCGCCTCGGGCGTCGCCCCCGCCCCCAGCCTTTCCCCCGCCGCGGCCCACGCCTCGAAGCACCGCGCCCGCGCGACGCACAGCCCCAGCGCCACCGCCGGACCGCTCAGCGGCGGGCACGCGCGCAGGAACTCCAGCCGCCCCGCGGCCGTGCCGACCCGCGCCAGCGCCGGGTCGCCGCTCGGCCGCCATTCCTCCGCCAGCGCCCGGCTCAGCATCGGCCCCAGCCGGGGCAGCATGCTGCCGAAGATGTCCGCCTCGTTGGCCAGCACCCGCAACACGTCCTGCCCCCGGCCCAGCCGCCCCGGTGGACGGCCCCCGGCCAGCCGCTCCGCATTCTCGACTGCCAACGTCACGTCCGTCGCCAGTATCACGTCCGCCAGCGCATCCAGGACATGCCCATCCAACCCGGCGGCCACCGCGATCGGCGCCACCGCATCGCTGGACCGCCGCTCCAGCACGCCGCCACCGACGGTCGATCCGTCATGCCCCATGTCGTGCCCCACCATTCCCACAAGCCCCACGGCGGCCTCGATGCCGGTGATCAGGCCCTGCTGCAACGCCGCCTGGCACAGCA
>JAYUCA010000582.1:0-2246 GCA_043740535.1 Rhodospirillales bacterium
CCTGACGATCCGCGACAGCTACATCCACGGCGCGTCGACCGGGCACGAGCTGTTCGACCGCGCGTTCAACACCGACATCGAGAACAGCGTCATCGCCGATGGCGCCGGCTATGCCGCCAGCGACCTGATCGACCTCGGCCTCGGCGGCGCCGCCACGATCAAGAACAACGTGCTCGACAAGGGCGCCGTGGCCGCGAACGGCGTGTTGATCGCCGTCGCCAACGAGGGCACGGCCTACGGCAACACCCACGTCGCCATCACCGGCAACACGCTGATCTCCGAGCTGTCCAACCCCGACCACCCCTACACCTACTTCGTCGCCGGCGGCCCGACCCTTGCCGCAGCATCGCTGCTGGTCACGGGCAACACCTTCGTCGGCGGCGCCTTTGGCAGCGTGCAGGCGATCAACGCGACCGCCAGCGGCAACACCACCGCCGCCAGCGCGAACGTCACCGTCGCCTCGCCGGTTTCGGCCGCCACAGCGCCGCCGATGTTCGCGCCCGCCACCGGCCCCGACACATTGACCCTGGCGCTGTCGGAAACGCGACGCGACGTCGACGCCCAGTTCCTCGCCACGCTGGACGGCGTGGCCGTCGGCGGCGGCGTGATCACCGCAGCCCATGGCACATCGGCGTCGCAGCTGTTCAGTTTCGCCGGCGCCTGGGGGTCGGGGGTGCATAAACTGGGGATCAGCATCGTCAACCCGGCCGGCAACACGTCCAGCGCCCAGGCCCTGTTCGTCGATGCCGCCGCCTATGACGGAACCGCCATCACCCCGGCCACCCAGGTCGATGGCTACAACCCCGCCGCCAGCTTCACGGTCGGCAGCGTCGCCAACACCATCGTCTTGCACATGTCCGAAGACGCCTATCTCGGCGACGCGCAGTTCATCGTCAGCGTGGATGGCAGCCAGGTCGGCGGCATCCGCACCGTCACCGCGCTGCATGGGCTCGGCCAGTCGGAGGCCTTTACCCTCGCGGGGCAGTTCAACGCCGGAAGCCACGCCGTTGCCGTCACCTTCCTGAACGACGCCTGGGGCGGCCCGGGCGCCGGCCTCGACCGCAACCTGTATGTCGACTCCATCGACGTCAATGGCACGGCCAACCCCTATGTGCAGGCTAACCTGTACTCCAGCAGCACCGCGATACTTGCCGTTTCCGGCCAGGCCGCGGCCGCGGGCGCCCCTCCGTCGCTGTCGCTGACGCCGCTGACGCCCGCCAATCCACTGACCATCTTCGTGCCCACGACCAAGGTTGCCGACACCCTCGTGCTATACATGTCCGAGGACGCATACCAGGGCGACGCCCAGTTCACCGTCAGCGTGGACGGCACGCAGATCGGCGGCGTCCGCTCGGCCACCGCCCTGCACGGACAGGGCCGGTCCGAGGCATTCCGGCTGACCGGCAGCTTCGGCGCCGGGTCGCACACGGTGGCCGTGAACTATCTGAACGATGCCTACGGCGGCCCGGGCCTGGACCGCAACCTGTATGTCGATGCCGCCAGCTTCAACGGTGTCGCCAACCTGTCCGCCAAATCCGCCCTGTATGGCGCGGGCGTCGCGAGCCTGTCCGTCGCCGGCCCGGCTGCTGCCGCCACCACCGCGGCCGACGTCATCAGCGTCGTCGTGTCCGAGGACGCCTATGCCGGCAACGCGCAGTTCACCATCAGCGTCGATGGCGCCCAGATCGGCGGCCTGTACACGGCGACGGCGCTGCACGGCCAGGGCCAGACCCAGCCCGTGGTCATCACCGGCAACTTCGGCGCCGGGGCCCACACCGTCGGCGTCACCTTCACCAACGACGCCTATGGCGGCAACGCCACGCTGGACCGGAACCTGTATGTGCAATCGGTCAGCATGGATGGAAACGTCAGCGCCACCGCCCCGGCCAGCCTGTATGGCAACTCCACCGCCAACTTCGCCGTCCAGGGAGCGACCTCCCCGGTGATGGCCACGGTCGACGACACGCTGGTGCTGCATCTCAGCGAGGACATGTTCCAGGGTGACGCCCAGTTCGTCGTGACCATCGACGGCCAGTCGCTCGGCGCCGCGCAATCCGTCAGCGCGCTGCACGATCAGGGGCAGACGCAGGCGTTCACGTTCACCGGGGCGTTCGGCGTGGGCCCGCACGACGTGGCCGTCTCGTTCATCAACGACGCCTGGGGCGGACCAGGCGCCGGCCTCGACCGCAACCTGTATGTCAACTCGGTCGATCTGAACGGCACGCACTACGCCTCGGCCACCGCCG
>JAYUCA010000583.1:0-13519 GCA_043740535.1 Rhodospirillales bacterium
AAGCAACCCGACCTGCCGGCATTGCCCAGCCCGGCATGCCTGCCCCGCCTCACCCGCGGCCAGCCTTCCGCATGGGGCGAACAGCACTGATCGGGCGGACTCTACTCAAAAATGGCAGATGTTCAGGGGCTCACGTCAGCAGCAGTCCCACACGTCAGACACTCTCGCTGGGGGCTTCCTTCAGGAGCTTGCCCGGGGGGCACGAGCAGACCGGGTCGTTGGTTCAAGCCTATCCGGCCGAGTTGCTGCTGCCGATCGCGCCCTGGCCACGAGATCCAGACCGAGGCCTTGCAGCAGAAAGCTCAGCAGGGTTTCCGTGATCTCTGCCTCGCTCACCTGTCCGCGCAGATCCCAACCACGTGAGACGATCAGGCTGGGCATGAACAGGAGGATGTTCGCAGTCAGTCTCAGCTGGCCAGGGGCGAAATGATCGGGGCCGGTGATTTCGACCAGGATGTCCTCGCAGATCTTCCGCTGCTCGGCCGCCAGGCGCATGAAGCCGCGGCGGCGTTCCCGCACGACCAAATGCAGTTCGCGGACCATCACCAGGTAGTGCTTCCGATAGGTGAATATCGCCTCGATCGTCGCGCGAAGCAAAGCCTGCAGCTTGTCCTCGGGCGTTGACGCCTGCGCCAGCGCGGCGAGCACGATGCGCTCATAGCCGCGCAGATGATCCTCGGTGACCATGTAAAGCAGGTCTTCCTTGGAACTGACGTAGTTGTAGACGGAGCCTTGCGACAGCCCTGCCACCTGTGCGACGTCGGCCACCTTGCTGGCGTGAAAGCCCTTCTCGGCGAAAACGTTGACCGCGGCCTGCACCAGCGCGGCACGGCGTTCCCGCACGCGGGCGGGATTGCGGACCGAACTCTCCGCCAGCGCGAAGTCGGCGTTCGCGGCGCTCCCGGCAAGCTTCGGTTCAACCTTCGACGACAGTGGGGCAGGGCGCTTCAAAGCTGGATTTCCTTGTTCCGCCGCTAGCCTACCGGCCCGCGCCAGGCAGACAAACAGTTTCTGAGTGATCAGTCATTTTCTTATTGACCGGGATTGGGTCTGGTGATCGGATGGCCGCAAGGCCTCGCAAAAAGAGGCTGCGTGGGAGGATGACGATGAACCGTCGCGACCTTATGGCCGTTGCTGCCGCCTTGCCAGCCGTTCTGGCGTGTGCCCGGCCGGGCTTCGCGCAGACCGCGTCCCCAATCCTGATCGGCTGTCATCTCGACCAGGCCAAGCAGGCCTCCTACTACTCGCTGCTGCAAAAGAGTGCGATCGACCTGTTCGTGCAGGGGCTGAATGCGCGCGGCGGCGTGCTCGGGCGCCCGGTCCAGGTGCTGTACGAGGATGACGAGAACAACCCCGTCACGACCGTCACGAAGGTGGAGAAGCTTGCCTCCCAGGGGGTCGTCTTCATCGTGTCGATCGGCTCCTCGGCCACGGGGCTCGCGACCCAGGCGAAGGCCAGCGAACTGAAGATCCCGCATGGCGCACCGGCGAACCTGGCGGAACAGCTCACCACCGAACCGCCCAAACCCTACTACTTCCGCATCCCGCTCCGCGGCAAGCACGAGCTTGCCGCCGTCGCACAGTACCTGCGCAAGACCTACGGATCGCCCAAGCTGGCGGTCGTGCGGGACGGAACCCAGACCGGGCTCGTGATCTCCGACCAATGGATCGCCGACCTGAAGAAAGCCGGTTTCACGATCGCGGCCCTCGAGCAGATCACCCCTGGCTCTACCGAGGCGACCGGTCAGGTGCTGCGCGTCCGCGATGCCGACCCCGACGTCACCATCGTCACCGGCGCCTCGATCCCAGACCTCGCGAACTACATCAAGGCGCACAAGCAGTTCGGCCTGCGCTCCCCACTGATCGGCAGCAGCGTGTTCACCGCAGGCGGTTTCCTGAAGCTGGCGGGTGCCGCCGCCGAAGGCTTCGTCTATCCCGATGCCGTCGATCCGTCCCGGCCCGAGATCAAGGCAATCGACGCTCAACTGACGGCGGCGTTCGGCGAGCGGCTGGCCAACCAGGCCGTAGCCCTGCAGGCCTGGGAATACATGCGCCTGGTCACCGACGCGATCGCCCGCGCGGGCTCGGATGACCGGCAGAAGGTCCGGGACGCGATGGAGGCCACCCACGCCTGGCCGATCGCCATCGGCCCGGCCGACACCCAGGTGAATTTCAGCCCGGAGAACCACGACCTGTTCACCAGTGCCGACCAGGTCGTGCTGCGGGTGGTGAAGAACAACGAGTTCGGCCCCGCCGTGCAGTGGCGCTAGGGGGCAGGGCGCGGAGCCCCGCGTGACGTCCCTGGCGCAGGTGCTGCTGTCGGGCCTGCAGGTCGGTTGCATCTACGCGCTTATGGCGCTGAGTTTCTTCATCATCCTGAGTGCCACGGGAATCCTCAACTTCGCCCAGGGCGAATGGATGATGATCGCTGGGGTGCTGGGAGCGGCGCTGCTGGGCGTCGGGCTTCCCTATGGGCTGGCAGTCGCGGGCAGCGTCCTCGGCGCCGCCGGGCTGTCGGTGTTGAGCGAGCGCCTGGTCATCCGGCCGCTGCAACGACGCCACGCGCCGCAGGCGATCACCTTGCTGGCGTTGTTCGGCATCATGCTTGTGGCGCGCTACGGCACCGGGCGGCTGAACGGTCGTCTCGACGAACCGCTGCCGGGCGCCTTCGGCTCCGGCGTGATCTTCCTGACCCGCGACATCTTCGTGTTTCCGCAGACGCTGCTGATCTACGCCGCCACGGCGCTGCTGTTCGGGCTCATGTTCCTGTTCCTGCGGCGAACCTGGCTGGGGCGCTCGTTGCGGGTTGCGGCCATCGATCCGCTGGCGGCCTCGCTGGTCGGAGTCAACCTCGACACGGTGCGGCTGACGGCATTTGCCGTGGGCGGGCTGATCGCGGGGATCGTTGCCTGGCTGTATGCGCCGCTTTATGCGGTCGGCTACATGACCGGCGTCATCCCGGGCATCAAGGGCTTCATCGCCTTGTTTGTCGGCGGGATGGTGTCGCCTGCCGGCGCGCTGGTGGGCGGCCTGCTGCTGGGGGTGCTGGAGGTTTCCGCCTCCCGTTATCTGCCGTCCGTCTACGCCCAGGGCATCGCCTTCGCGCTGTTGATGGCGGTGCTGGTGGTGCGCCCGAACGGCCTGCTGGGCGCGCGGGGGCAGCCGTAGCGTGCGAGCAGCACCGCTCGCTGGCCTGGGGCTGTTGCTGCTAGCGCCGCTGTTCGGCAACCCCTACCACGTGACCGTCGCGGTCAACCTCTGCATCACGCTGATCCTCACGCTCAGCCTCGATCTCGTCGTCGGCAAATCCGGCCAGTTCCACTTGTCCCACGCCGCCTTCTTCGGCGGTGGAGCCTATGTCACCGCCATCCTGGCCCGGCATCTCGATCTGTCTCCCTGGCTCTGCCTGCCGACCGCCGTTGCGGTCATGGCGGCCCTGGCGGCGCTGGTGGCGATCCCGACCACGAAGCTGCACGGCCTTTATCTCGCCGTCGCCACGCTCGCCTTCAGCATGTTCGTGCAGGTCGTCATCGGCGAAGGCGGGAGCGTGACCGGCGGCGGCTACGGCATCCAGGACATCCCGCCGCTGCGCATCCTGGACGTCGCCCTGACCGGCCGGTCGTTTTACGCGCTCGCGGCCGCCACGCTGCTGGTCGTGGCCGTCATCCTGCACAACATCATGGCCTCGCGGCTTGGGCGTGAGATCCTGGCCAGCCGGGACAATGCGGCCAGTGCTGCGGCGGCCGGCATCGATCCGCAGCGCATCCGGATGATTGTCCTGGTGATCGCCGCCGGGCTCGCCGCGACGGCCGGCTGGCTGCAGGCGCTGTATCATCATTCCGTCAACACGGAGCTTGTCAGCCCGGAATGGACCTTCGTTTGGTTCTTCATGGTGCTGGTCGGCGGTCTCGGCAGCACGCGCGGCGTCATTCTCGGCACGTTCCTGTTGGGGCTTATGCCCGAGGTGCTGGGCTTCGCCGCCACGGACACCATCCTGTGGATCGGCGTGTTGATGGTCGCGGTCACCCTGTTCGCGCCGCGCGGCCTGGGTGGATTGCTGGAGGACGCGACCACGCGCCTGTCTGGGCGACATGCTCGCGCCGCCTGACCCGGTCCTGCAGGTCGAGCATGTCGCCCGGGCGTTCGGCGGCGTCCGGGCGCTGGGCGACGTGTCGATGCAGGTGATGCCGGGCGAGATCTGCGGGCTGATCGGGCCGAACGGTGCCGGCAAGTCTACGCTGTTTGGCGTGATCGCCGGGACCGTATCGCCGGACACCGGCCGGGTCAGGCTGAAGGGCGCCGACGTGACCGGTCTGCCCGTGCATCGCCGGGCGCGGCTGGGCCTCGCCCGCACGTTCCAGCTGGCGCAGGAGTTCGAGACGATGACCGTCGCCGACAACGTGATGGTCGGCGCCGAGCGTCATGACCGTCTGGGGCTGGTAGGCGCTGCGCTCGGCCTCCCCGGAGCCCGCGCCGCCGTGCAGAAGGCGCGGGCGCGTGCCGAAGCTGCTTTGGAGACTGCGGGCCTGGCAGGGGTCGCGGGGCTGCCCGCCGCGCAACTCACCTTCGGCCAGCAAAGGCTGCTGGCGACCGCCCGGGCGCTGGCATCGGGCCCCGGCCTGCTGCTGCTGGATGAACCCGCAGCCGGGCTGTCGAGCGGCGACATGGAGTTGCTGTGCGCGGCGATCCTGCGGGCCCGCGCCGGCGGCGCCGCCGTGCTGTTCGTCGAGCACAACATGGAGGTGATCATGCGGCTGTGTGACCACGTGGTGGTCATGCACCTCGGCGAGAAGATCGGCGACGGCACGCCCGCCGAGGTCCGCAGCTCGGAGCGGGTGATGGAGGCCTACCTTGGCGCCTGATCCAACCCTCGTGCCCAGCCCCGCATTGCTGCAGCTGTCCGGCGTGTCGGCGTTCTACCGCCGCGTGCAGTCGCTGCAGGACATCGACCTCGATGTGCCGGCAGGGGCCAGCCTCGCCGTCCTCGGGGCCAACGGCGCTGGAAAGACCACGCTGCTCAGGGCCATCTCCGGCGTCATGGTCCGGCGGCAGGGCACGATCCGCCTCGATGGCGCAGACATCGCAGCACTTCCCCCGCATGCCATCGTTCGCCGCGGCCTGGCCCAGGTGCCGGAGAGCAAGCACCTGTTCAAGCCGCTTTCGGTCGCCGAGAACATCGATATCGGCGCCCTGCCGCTGCACCAGGCCCGGCGCGGCGGCGAGGTGGCTGCCTGCCGTGACCTGGTGGACGAGCTGTTTCCCATCCTGGCTGCCCGCCGCAGCCAGATCGCCGGAACGCTGTCCGGCGGCGAACAGCAGATGCTGGCGATCGCCCGCGCCCTGATGTCCCGGCCGCGTGTCCTGCTGCTCGATGAGCCGACCGTCGGCCTGGCACCCAAGGTCAACGAGATGCTGTTCGCCGCCTTCCTGCGCCTGCGCAGGATCGGCCTGGCGCTCATCATCGCGGAGCAGGCGGTCCGCCTCGCTTGCGATGTGGCCGACGAGGCGATCGTGCTGCATCTCGGCCGCGTCGCGCTGCGCGGCCCGGCACGCGAGGTCCGCGATCATCCCGACCTCAAACGCCTCTATCTCGGTGAATAACATGGGAGCCGCGATGCCATGACGATGCAATCGAGCCTGCCGATCTATCACACCAGCATCGACTGGGACGCCTTCTTCGCGAAGTGGCAGGTTCCGGACGTGTTCGAGCGTGACCGATTCCGCTGGCCGCGAGACCGGCTGCGCGCGTTTCAGAACGAACGCTTCATGGAGTTGATGGAGGTCGGCTGGAACAACCGCTTCTATCGCGCCCACTGGTCTGCCGCCGGTGTCCGGCCGGAGCACATCCGCTCCATCGACGATATCGCCAGGCTGCCCGCCTACACGTCAGACGACGTCAAGCGCGATCAGCAGGAGCATCCGCCGTTCGGTCATTTTCATGGCGATCCCCTGCATCTGCAGCCGCCGGTGCCGCTGAAGATACAGACCAGCGGCGGCACGACAGGCAAGCCGCGCGCCACGCTGTACAGTGTCGAGGAATGGGAGATGAACGGCCTCACCCAGGCCCGGGCCATGTACATCCAGGGCGCACGGCCCGGTGACGTCGTCCAGATCCCCAGCACCTGCTCGCTCGCGAACCTCGGGTGGTGCGTCTACAAGGCCTGTCACGACTACCTCGGCGTGCTGCCGCTCACGACCGGCAGCGGCGTCGTGACCTCCTCGCGCCGGCAGCTCGAACTTGCCTTCGACTGGGGCACCAACATCTGGGTCAGCTTCCCCGAATACCTGACGCAACTGGCGAAGGTGGCGAAGCAGGAGCTCGGCCGCGACGTGCGGGAGCTGAACACCAAGTTTATCGGCTGCTTCCTGGGACCGGACACCGACAACTCGCTGCGCCGCCACCTGGAGGAGCTGTGGGGCTGCCCGGTCTACGACCTGTACGGCACCAACGAGATGGGCGGCGCCGCCTTCGAGTGCCAGCAGCAGAACGGCCTGCACGTGATGGAAGACACGATCTACCTCGAAATTGAAGACCTCGACACCGCGCAGCCGGTGGCCGACGGTGACAGCGGGAACATGGTCGTCACCATTCTGCACCGGAAGCTACCACCGGTGATCCGCTACAACGTGCGCGACCTCGCCCGCATCGTCTCCAACGAGCCGTGCAAGTGCGGCGGATGTTTCCGCCGCATGGACAAGTTCCTCGGACGCAGCGACGACATGGTGAAGCTGCGCGGCGTCAACGTGTTCCCGATGGCCTGCCTCGCGGCGGTGAAAAGCGATCCGCGCACCACCGGCGAATGGCTCTGCGTCGTGGACCGGCACCAGCGCGATGGCGTGTTGCGCGACGAGATGACGGTCCGCGTCGAAGTCCAACGTGACTCAAGCCAGCGCGACGACCTGGCAGCCAGGCTGGTGGCCCGGTTGCACGATGACCTGGGCGTGAAGGTCGCGGTAGAACTGGTTGAAGAAGGCAGCCTCGCCGAGGCCGCAAATCTCGGCCGGGAAGGCAAGGCCAGGCGCCTGCTGGACCGCCGCCAGCACAGCATCGCCTGACAGCACGCATGGGATCGCCGCGACCGGCCAGACACCAAAAGACGGGGAATTTCGCATGAGACTGTTCGACTGCCACTCCCACTGGAGCACCAAGACCGGATACCTGTTCCGCACCGAGGAGGAACTCGCCAGCCAGGAGCGGATCTGGGGCACCAAGGCCTCCTACGAGACCGAGCAGGAGATGACCGACGGGTTCCGTCGCAACAATGCCCGGGTGATGATGGACCTCGCGACCACCATCCTGTCGCCGATGTCCATGGACGAGATCCGGGCCGCGCATGACTACACGTTCGAGGTGCAGCGCCAGCACAGCGATGTCATCTTCGGCCACTGGCTGTCGCTCGATCCCCGGCTGGGGCACCAGGCGCTGAAGGAGTTCGAGCGGGCGGTTGCCGCCAAGGCCGGGATGATCGGCTTCGGCATCATCGGCCAGGTCAAGGACGGCTTCCCCGCCAGCGATCCGATCTGGGATCCGTTCTACAAGCTGTCGATCGAGGCAGGCGTGCCGGTGCTGATCCACACCGGGCTGACCGGTATCGGCCAGGGCATGGCCGGAGGACGCGGCATTCTGCTCGATGACGGCCATCCCCGCCATGTCGACAGCGTCGCCGCCCGCTTCCCAGAGCTCAAGATCCTCGCGGCCCGCCCCGCCTATCCCTGGCAGGACGACATGATCGCGGTCATGCTGCACAAGGCGAATGTCCATTACGAGCTGCATGGGTGGTCACCCAAGACCTTCTCCCCGGCGCTGAAGCGGGAGATCGGCGGACGGCTGCAGGACCGCATCATGTTCGGCTGCGACTATCCCGTGCTGAAGCACGGCTTCATGGTCGAGCGCTGGCGCGGCCTCGGTTATTCCGAGACGGTGCTCGAGAAGGTGTTCTTCCGCAACGCCGAGCGATACTTCCCCGGTGCGGAGCTTCCCGCATGAGCGCGATGCGGGGCTTCACCTCCTTGGCCACGCTCCAGCAGGAGCAGGTCAGCGCCGACTACAGCCGGCGCAGCCTGATCGGCGAGAAGCTGATGATCTCCTGGGCGCGCATGAGCCGCGGCATGCACGCGGCGGCCCACCGGCATCCCCACGAACAGCGTTCTGGATCCTGTCGGGCGCGGTCGACTGCCGTGGCGCACAGTTGCGCAGAACGTCGGTGCACCGCTGGAGCTGCGCGGCACGCCGAGGGCGGAGGCGCGCGACAGGGTTCAGGCCCTGCTCGACCTCGTCGGCCTGACCGAATTCGCGGCCGCCTATCCGAGCCAGATCTCCGGCGGCATGCGCAAGCGCACCGTGCTGGCCCGGCTGCTTGCCTACGATCCCGAGACCCTGCTGATGGACGAGCCATTCAGCGCGTTGGACGCGCAGCTGCGGGTGGCGCTGCAGGTCGAGCTGCGCGACCTGGCCCGGCGGCTGCGCAAGACGGTGCTGTTCGTGACCCACGACCTCGATGAAGCCGTGGCGTTCGGCGACCGTTGCATCGTTTTCACCGCACGGCCAGGGACGATCAAGGCGGAGATCGACATCCCGCTGCCACGGGACCGCGACCTGATCGGCCTGCGGTTCGATCCGGAGAATGCCAGGATATGCGCTGAGCTCTGGCGCCTGCTGGCGGACGAGAACGCGTTCAAGGGGGGCCGGGCGTGAAGGATCTCTGGCTTCGGCTCATCCCCGCCATCGTCTTCCTTGCCGCGTGGCAGCTTGCGTCGGGGTGGCTCATCTCCGACTTCTTCTTCAGCAACCCGGTCGCCATCGGGCATGCATTCTGGGCGTTCCTGCAGGATGGTGCGCTGCTGCGGGCGATGGGCACCACGGCGCTGGAGGCCGGGCTCGGGTTCCTGATCGGTGGCGCGGTGGGTGCCGTGACGGGCGTACTCCTGGCGCGCAGCACCGTCGTGGACCGGATGATCTCGCCCTACATCAGCCTGTTCTTCGCCATCCCGAAGGTCGCGCTTGCGCCCTTGTTCATCATCTGGTTCGGCATCGGGCTCGAAATGAAGGTGATCCTGGCCGCCGTGCTCGTGTTCTTTCACGTGTTCCTCAATACCTATACCGGCGTCCGCAACGTCAGCCGCGAGCTGGTCGCGATCTTTCGCCTGATGGGCGCGCGGGAAAGCCAGCTCATCCGCATGGTGGTCGTGCCGTCGGCTTTCGTGTGGGTCTTTGCGGGCCTTCGCATGTCGGCACCCTATGCGCTCATCGGCGCGATCGTGGCCGAGATGATCGCGTCTAACCGGGGGCTTGGCTGGCTGGTGCAAAACAGCGCAGCCCAGTTCAACACCGCGGCCGTTTTCGCGGCGTTGATTGGCGTCGTGGTGCTGGCCCTGCTGCTGACCGGCGCCATCCGGTTGCTGGAGCGGGCCGTGATGCCGTGGAAGCAAGCCGAAGAACAACGCGAAGCCGGTGCTTAGGTCTGGCAACAAACAAGGGGACGGGCCAATGGCGAAATTCCATGCTTATGCGGGGGTCGCGCTTGCCGCGCTCATGATGCTCGCGCCGGTGCCGGCTGCGGCGCTGGACCGGGTGGTGGTTGCGCAGGCGACCGATAGCCTGCTGTTCATGAGCACCTACGTCGCGCAGGGCAAAGGCTATTTTCGCGATGAAGGCATCGACTTCGAGCTGAACATCCTTCCCGGCGGGCCGCAGGCCTTGGCTGCGGTGATCTCTGGCAATGCCGACGTTTATCTCGGCATCCCGACCACGGCGATGAAGGCGCGGCTGAAGGGCCAGGACCTGAAGGTGTTCGCGACCCTGGTTAGCGAGGTCTTCAGCAATATTGTTATCCAAGGCGACGTTGCGGCCCGCCGTGGCATCACGCCTGCCACCCCTGCGAAAGAGAGGCTCGCTGCCTTGCGCGGCCTTTCGCTGGGTGTGAACGCCATCGGCGCCGCGCCCGAGCAGGTGCTGCGCTACTCGATGCGGTCCGTCGGGCTCGACCCGGACCGCGATGCCACCATCGTCCCTGCGGGCGACGGCGCTGCCCTGCTCGGCGCTTTCCAGCAGAAGCGCATCGACGGGCTGGTGTTCAGTTCGCCGGTGTCCGATATCGCCGTCGAGAAATTCGGGGGGGTCATCCTGATGAATTACGGCCGTGGGGAGGATACGGCGCTGAGGGGGTTCACCATGCTCGGCCTGATCTCGAAATCCGACTGGCTCGCCTCGCATCCGCGGCAGGCGACCGCGATGGTGCGGGCGATCTGGCGGGCGGAGACGCTGATCAGGGAGCACCCGGAGGATGCGCGCGAGGCGGGGCGGCAGTATTTCAAGGCAATGGAACACCACACGTTTGACGTGGGGTTTGCGGCCGTGTCCATGGCGACACCTGCGAGCCCGGAGGTCACGCGCCGGGGTATCGAGCTGAACCGGGAGCTTTTGAAGGTCGGCGAGAACACGGACTTCACGCTGCCTCTCGACTCGATCTTTACCAACGCGTTCACTGACGCGGCCATGAAGCAGCCATTGCCGGACCGATGACTGATAGTCTGTGGCCATGTGACTACGTCTGCACGTTGCCCCGGCCGTTCATCAGAATGCTTGCCAATCCTGGCCTGATCTCGGCCTCGCGGAAGATCTGCGACCGAATCAACGCCGAATTGGACTATCGTTGTTTCGGTTTCCTCGATCAGGAGCTCAAGCAGATGTTGGGGTCTGTCGTCGGGATTGCGCCGAGGGCCCACAGGAATGCCTTGCCTGCAAAGCCCGTCTGGCCGCCCAGGGCGAGCGCTCTCGCAAACGGACAGGGCATGACGATCGTCCGAGACTGGCAATCCACTGGCCTGTGCCACCCCCACAGCAATGCTTGAAAGGATCGATTGCAATGCGTTTCAAATCGGCTTCCTGTTCCTTTCTGTCGCTGGCACTGCTCGTCATGGCTCTGCTGCTGTGCGGGACGGTGCGGGGGCGGGCTCAGCAAATCGAGATCCCGGTCGTGTTGCCGCTGACCGGCGGGGCATCGTTCCTGGGTCAGGGCGAGCGGGACGCCCTGCGCATCATGGAAGGCCTGGTCAACGCCGACGGCGGATTGCAGGTGCGCTTCACCTTCAACGATGATCAGTCCAGCCCGCAGACGGCGGTACAGCTGGCCTCTCAGATCAAGGGCCAGCAGCCTCCGATCGTGCTAGGCTCGGCGATCGTCGCCATGTGCAACGCGATGGCGCCGATGCTTCGGGGCGGCCCGGTCATGTACTGCTTCTCCCCCGGCATCCACCCGGCCCCGGGCAGCCCGGTGTTCACCGCCTTCATCTCAACCCATGACCTGGCACGCTCCCTCGTGCGCTACTACCGAGGTCGTGGCTTCACGCGCCTGGCGATGATCACCAGCACGGATGCGAGCGGCCAGGACGGACGGCTTGGGTTCGAGGAAGCGATGAAGCTGCCGGAGAACGCGGGGCTGTCGATGGTGGCCAGCGTGCAGTTCAACCCGGCCGATGTCAGCGTATCGGCCCAAGTGCAGCAGATGAAGGCGGCAACCCCCCAAGCGGTGATCGCCTGGACCAGCGGGGCGCCGTTCGGCACTGTCCTCAAGGGTATCGTGCAAGGAGGGCTGGATGTCCCGGTCGGTACTACGGACGCCAACATGACCTATGCGCAGATGACGCAGTACGCCTCGTTCATGCCCACCGAAGCGCTGTTCATGTCATCCGAGTGGCCGCCGCACCCGGCTGCGGTGAAGTTGGACCCGCGGGTCGTCGCCGCCCAGAAGCGGATGTTCGACGCCTACGCGGCCGCCGGGATCAAGCCGGACATATCCGCCGCACTCGCCTGGGACGCCGGGCTGATGGCCGTGGAGGCATTGCGGGCGACAGGCGGCGCGAAGGCGTCGCCGGAAGCCGTGCGCGGCTACATCGCCGGGCTGCGCGACTGGCCCGGCATCAACGGCGTCTACGACTTCACGAAGGTCCCGCAGCGCGGCCTGGATGAAAGCGCCACGGTGGTGACGCGCTGGCAGCCGGACCAGAAGACCTGGACGATCGTCAGCAAGTCCGGCGGCGACCCGCTATGATCCGACTGGGGCGGGTCCTCGGCCTGGCCCTCCTATGCGGGGCCGGTACGGTCCGGGCCCAACCGGTCGACATCCCGGTCGTGCTTCCCCTGACGGGCAGCGCCTCGTTTCTCGGCCAGGGCGAGCGGGACGCCCTGCGGATCGTCCAGGACGTGATCAACCGTGACGGCGGGCCGCAGATGCGCTTCACCTTCCACGACGACCAGTCCAGCCCGCAGACCGCCGTGCAACTCGCCTCGCAGATCAAGGCCCAGCAGGCGCCTGTCGTGCTGGGTTCGGCGATCGTCGCCATGTGCAACGCGATGGCCCCGATGCTACGGGGCGGTCCGGTCATGTATTGCTTCTCCCCCGGTATCCACCCGGCCCCGGGCAGCACCGTGTTCACGGCTTTCATCTCGACCCACGACCTCGCCCGGTCGCTGGTGCGGTTTTATCGGGAGCGCGGCTTCACCCGCATCGCCATGATCACCAGCACCGACGCCAGCGGGCAGGATGGTCGCCTGGGCTTCGAGGAAGCGGCCAGGCTGCCGGAGAACGCCGGCGTGTCGCTTGTGGCCAGCGTGCAGTTCAATCCGTCCGATGTCAGCGTTTCGGCCCAGGTGCAGCAGATGAAGGCCGCGAACCCGCAGGCCGTGATCGCCTGGACCAGCGGCGCGCCGTTCGGGACGGTCCTGAAGGGCCTGGTGCAAAGCGGCCTGGAGGTCCCGGTCGCCACCACGGACGCCAACATGACGCAGGCGCAGATGGCGCAATACGCCTCCTTCCTGCCGGCCGAGGCCCTCTTCATGTCCTCGCAGTGGCCGCCGAACTCGGCCGCATCGACGCTGGATCCCCGGGTGGTGGCCGCGCAGACGGTGATGTTCGACGCCTACGCCGCTGCGGGCGCGAAGCCGGACAACGCGGTCGCCCACGCCTGGGACCCCGCCATGCTGGTCCGGGACGCGCTGCGGGCCGGCCGCACCACGCCAGAGGCAATCCGCGACTTCATCGCGAACACGCGCGACTGGGTCGGGATCAACGGGATCTACGACTTCGTGAAGGTTCCGCAGCGCGGGCTGGACGAGACGAACGGGGTGGTGACCCGCTGGGAGCCGGCGCGGAAGAACTGGACCATCATCAGCAAGCCGGGCGGCAGCCCATTGTGATGCGCGTGGCACGCTGATGCTTGATCTCGTTCAGTATGTCGTGGGCGGCCTTGTTCAGGGCGCGATCTTCGGCCTCCTGGCTGTCGGCTTCTCGTTGATCTACCGGGTGACAACGGCCGTGAACTTGGCGCAGGGCGGGTTCTGCATCTTCGCGGCCCTGCTGACGTCCTCGATCGAGCAGCAGTTCGGCCTGCCGGTGGTGGCGGCCGGGCTGGTCGCCGTGGCGGCCACGGCGGCGCTCGCCTTGCTGCTGGGCGTCACCGTGTTCGTGCCGGGCCTCAAGCGCCTGCCGGTCAGCGCCATGTTCATCCTGAGCGCCGGCCT
>JAYUCA010000584.1:0-2216 GCA_043740535.1 Rhodospirillales bacterium
CCAACTAGACACCAAAAACAGGATTAAGGTCCTTTTTTGCTGGAAGCCTTAGCCTGTCATGCTCCCGTCCTAGACACCGTCTAATGTTGACAAATACAAGAGTGAAAACAGGCATTTGTCAACAATTACGGGCCGTGCTGCAAGGGCATAAAATCGACTAGGATTTAAAACTCTTAATCAGCGGGTCGTTGGTTCGAGCCCAACAGCACCCACCACGCCGGCCCCGGCGAAGGGGCCCACGCCAGGCTGACCCGGCGGATCGTCCGATCGGCACGGCCTGCCGAGCGGATGCCGGCGCCGGCCTCATCCGTTTCCTGCGATCCGAAGAAGCCGGGGGCGAGAGTTCTGGGTCAAACGCGGCGGCTCCGACCAAGTCGCCCGAAGCCGGACCCGTCATCGCGCGCTGCGCTTGCGGCGTGGCGATGCAGGGGCCGGTAGCGGTTCATCCGGGGCCGGGTCAACGTATGGAATCCGTGTAGCCGCGGGCGCCGACCCGGCCATCCACGCGTGGGCAGCCGTAGCAACACCAGACTGGGTTGCCGGCTCAGCCAGCGCTCTCCAGCGCCGCCTCCGCGTCGAGCCAGGCGGTTTCGGCCGCCTCGATCTCCCGTGACACGCGGGCCAGGCTCTGCTGCGCTTCCACGACAGCGGCGCCGCGCCCGGGGGCATACAGCGCCGGGTCGGCCAGGCGGGCTTCGGCCAGGGCGCGCTGGGCGGTCAGCTTGGCGATCCGGGCCTCGGCGTCGCGGGCCAGGCGGCGCAGCGGCGCGAGCTGCACGCGGACCTCCGCGCGCTCCCGCCGTTCGTCCTTGCGGCTGGGGGCTGCATCGATGCGGGCCGGGCCGCGGGCGCGGTCGGCGAGCAGGGTGCGGTACTCGTCCATGTCGCCGTCGTATGGCTTCACCGTGCCGTCGGCGACCAGCCAGAGGCGGTCGGCCACCAGCTCCACCAGATGCGGGTCGTGGGTGATCAGCAGCACGGCGCCTTCGTAGTCGGCCAGGGCGCGCACCAGCGCCTCCCGCGCATCGATATCCAGGTGGTTGGTGGGCTCGTCCAGGATCAGCAGATTCGGCGCGTCCCGCGTGGCCAGCGCCAGCAGCAGGCGGGCCTTCTCGCCGCCCGACAGCGCCGCCACCTTGGTGTCCGCCCGGTCCGCGTCCAGCCCGAACCGTGCGAGCTGGCCGCGGAGCTGGGTCGGCGTCGCCTGCGGCAACGCGCGGGCCATGTGATCGACCGGCGCCTGGTCCAGCACCAGCTCGTCCGTCTGGTGCTGGGCGAAATAGCCCACCTTCAGCTTCGGCGAGCGGCGCATCTCGCCCGCCATCGG
The DNA here is from genome assembly GCA_043740535.1 of Rhodospirillales bacterium. Lineage (GTDB taxonomy): Bacteria > Pseudomonadota > Alphaproteobacteria > Acetobacterales > Acetobacteraceae > JBBROS01. The sequence continues at coordinate 1,328 of JAYUCA010000584.1, forward strand.
CGTCATCCGCCCGGCCAGCAGCTTGGCCAGCGTGCTTTTGCCGTTGCCGTTGGCGCCCAGCAGGGCGATGCGGTCGTCGGTATCAACGGACAGGCTGACGTTCTGCAGCACCCTGGCGGCGCCATAGCCGGCGGCGACGCGGTCCAGCACCAGGATCGGCGGGGCCAGGCGCTGCGGTTCGGGGAAGGCGAAGCGGGTCGGCGCGTCCTCGATCACCGATTCCAACGCGGGCAGGCGTTCCAGCGCCTTCAGGCGGGACTGCGCCTGGCGCGCCTTGGTGGCCTTGGCGCGGAAGCGGTCGACGAAGGCCTGCATGTGGGCGCGCTGGGCGGCGATGCGCTCGGCCGCGCGGGTCTGCTGCATCGCCTGCTCGGTGCGGATGCGGACGAACTCGTCGTAGCCGCCGGGCGTCAGGCTCAGCTTCTGGCGGTCCAGGTGGGCGATGGCCTGCACGGAGCGGTCGAGCAGGCCGCGGTCGTGGCTGACGATCACGCAGGCGCCGGGGAACTTGGCGATGTAGCCCTCGAGCCACAGCGTCGCCTCCAGGTCCAGGTGGTTGGTCGGCTCGTCCAGCAGCAGCAGGTCGGGTGCGGCGAACAGCGCGGCCGCGAGCGCCACCCGCATGCGCCAGCCGCCGGAGAAGCTGTCGACCGGGCGGGCCTGCTTCTCGGCGTCGAAGCCCAGGCCGGCGAGGATCACGCCTGCCCGGGCCGGTGCGGCGTCCGCCTGGATGGCGCGCAGGCGTTCATGCACCTCGGCCAGGCGGGAGGGGTCGGCGTGGTCCTGCTCGGCCAGCAAAGCGGTGCGCTCGGTGTCGGCGTCGAGCACGGTGTCGAGCAGGGATTTCGGGCCGGACGGGGCCTCCTGCTTCACCCAGGCCATGCGCGCG
>JAYUCA010000585.1:0-4030 GCA_043740535.1 Rhodospirillales bacterium
TCCAGACCGGACTGCGGGACGTGCCCCGCGGCATCAACGTCGAAATCGTCAAGCGGTCCGACATGACGGGCTTCGTGGTTCTTCCGAAACGCTGGATTATGGAGCGGATGATCGCGTGGCTCGATCGCTGCCGCCGGTTGGCCAAGGACGGGGAATGCCTCAACCGAAAAGCGCACTCGATCCGGCTGAAGCTGCGGAAGCTCGGTTGGAGCGCGATTCGATTCCGGATAGACTCTTACGGCTTGGCGAGAGTCACGATTTCAGTGCGCTGGTATGAGACCGGGTCGACATTCTGATCGTTCATTACATTTTTTGGCATTTTTGAGACGATTCCTTAACCGGTCCCACGCCATAGATAGCCCTCCACCGCTGGTTCTGGAGGCTTTGAATGCCGTTAGACGCACCGCTGTTCGAGCAAAGCGCCGCCCCTGTCGTGCCGCTGGCGCAGGTGATGGGGTCGTTGAGCCACGCGCTGGACCTGACCGAGGGGCAGCCGGCCGGGCACTGCATCCGGTCGTGCTGGATCGGGCTGCATATCGGCCGTCGGCTGGGGCTGGAGGACGCGGCGCTCGGCGACCTGTACTACGCCATCCTGCTGAAGGACCTGGGATGCAGCAGCAACGCGGCGCGGGTGGCGCAGCTGTATCTGACGGACGATCTGCGCTTCAAGCGGGATTCGAAATTCCTGGGTGACGCCACCGGCCCCGCGCTGCGCTTCATTATGGAGCATACCGGCAGGGGCAGCGGCCTGATGGAGCGGCTTCGCACCACCTTCAAGGTGATCCGCGAGTCCGGGGACATCGTGCAGGAGCTGATCGAGACGCGGTGCGAGCGGGGCGCGGGCATCGCGCACCAGCTTCGCTTCGCGCAGCCGGTTTCGGAGGCGGTCCGCTGCCTGGACGAGCACTGGGACGGCGGCGGCCGGCCCTCGGGGCTGCGTGGCCGGTCGATCCCGTTGTTCGCGCGCATCGCCCTGCTGGCGCAGGTGGTCGACGTGTTCTTCACCGGCTCCGGCCAGACGGCGGCCTGCGACGAGGTGCGGGCGCGGACGGGCACCTGGTTCGACCCCGAGGTCGCGGCGGCGTTCCATGCGGTCGCGGAAAGCCCGCGGTTCTGGTCCATGCTGGCATCGGAGAACGTCGGCCAGGCAGTGCTGGACCTGGAGCCGGGACAGCGCATGATCGCCGTGGATGACGACTACCTGGATGACATCGCCTCGGCGTTCGCGCAGGTGGTGGACGCGAAAAGCCCGTTCACGTCAGGGCACAGCACGCGGGTTGCCGGGTTCACGGCGCTGCTTGGCAAGCGGCTGGGGCTGGATGCGCCGGCGCTGCAGCGGCTGAAGCGCGCGGCGCTGCTGCATGACGTGGGCAAGCTGGGGGTCAGCAACCTGATCCTGGACAAGCCCGGCAAGCTGGACGCGTCCGAATGGGAGGCGATGCGGCAGCATCCGGTGCACAGCCAACGGATCCTGAGCCGGATGTCGTGCTTCGGCGAGCTGGCCGAGGTGGGCGGCGCGCACCACGAGCGGCTGGACGGCAAGGGCTATCCGCATGGGCTGGACGCGTCGCAGATCAGCTTCGCGACGCGGATCGTCACGACGGCTGACGTGTGCGACGCGCTGTCGGCGACGCGGCCCTACCGCGAGGCGATGCCGGTGCACAAGATGCTGGACGTGATGGGCGCCGATGTCGGCACGGCGTTCGACCCGGACTGCTTCGATGCGTTGCGGGGGATGGCGAAGGATCCGGAGTTCCTGGCGGTGATGTAAGGGCTGACGCGGTCGGGGCGCCGCCATTCCGGTGGTGGAATGCGAAAGTGCATTCCACCCTACGGCCCCACCGGGCGCCGCAAGATGCCGTGCTTCAAGTAGTGTCGTGTTGTGTCATTAGTAGTCATTCAATTCAGATTTTGCGTTGTCGCGCGTCTTATTTCATGTTTCTTTAGACAATAAAGTTCAAGATTGATTGCAGGGATTCCAGGAAGCAAGTATGTATGACGTCTTTATTGGAGGTCTGCAAGGATTCTCCAGTTTCGCAACAGCATCTGCAACGTCGTTGCTACGTTCGACCAATCGCGTCGGGCTTTACATGCATGGCGACGGGGTGCAGCAGTCCTACACCGACGGTGCGCTGAAGGGCATCGTCTCCGCGTTCTCCGGCACGGGTCCGGGCTTTGCCGAGCTTCCGTTCCAGACGGACGCGGCTGCGTGGTTCGCGAGCTGGTACAAGGTGGTGTTCACGTCGAACGGGCTGAAGCCGAGCATCGCGGCCGTCGACCTGCCGTCGTCGACGGTCGATCCCGTGGCCTGGAACGCCTTTGTCGCGGCGGCCGCCACGGTCGGGATCGCCACCGTATCGCCGATCTTCTCGCCCAACGACGCGTCCGATCCCCTGGGCGATTTCGGCAGCATCGCGCAGTATGCCAGCCTGCGCGCGGCGGCGCTGCGGGGCGGCGGGATCACGCTGGACTCGCCGCCCAGCTACTCGATCGCCCGCGGGCCTGCCTATCTCGGCGCCATCGAGAGCGAGGTCCGATGGGCGCGGGCGCATGGCATCGTCAGCACGGTGATCCTTTCGCCCACGGTCAGCGACTACGACACGAGCTTTCGCGAATCGACGGCACAATTCATCGCGCTGCTGGCGGCCAACGATGCGCTGCCGGACCGGTGGGTGGTGGAAACCTACGTGACGGACGGCGCCACCGTGATCGGCAGCGAGACCGACCCTGAGTCGATCGCGGGCGTTGCGCTCTGGGTTGCTCAGAACGCCGACACGCCGGCGTCGATGGCGGCGGCGGCGCGATCGTTGTCCTGGTCGTCGCCGCTGCATCTCGAAGCGGGGGGGGCCGCGCCGCTTTCGATCACCGACACGGGTGGACAGGCCTATGTGATCGGCGGGTCCGGGGGGCTCCGGCTGAACTCCTCCGGCGCAGGGGACCAGGTGTGGACGGTTGCGGGATCGGTGAACACCGTGACGGCGGGGGCGTCGGCGACTGTTGCCAGCCTGGGCCAGGACACGATCGCGACGGGCGCCAACTCGACCGTCACGGTGGGCGGCGTGGCGAGCATCAGCGGCGGGGCCGGGTCGAACACGTACACGATCGGCGGGAGCGCCACGATCGCAAGCCGGGCGGCGGGCAAGGACACGATCAACGCGCTTGCAGGGTCCACCGTGTCGGCGGCGGTGACGGGATCGGGTTTCGACCTCGTCGATTTCGGCGCGGCGGTGAGCGTCACCGAGACGGGCGGTGGGGACGACGTGTCGTTCAGCCTGGCGGGTGGGGGCGCGCTGGTCAGCGGCGGGGCAGGGGCCGGGGTGACGGTGAACACCAACGCCGGCGTCGGCACGCGGGTGACGCTGGGCACGGGCAACACGACGGTGCTGTCGCACGGCGCCGACACGATCATCGGCGGCAGCGGTTCGAGCGTCGTTTCGGTGACAGGCGTGGCGACGTTGTCGAGCCGCACCACGGGCCTGGACACCATCAGCGCGCTGACGGGCGCGACGTTGACGGCTGCGGTCAGCGGCAAGTCCTTCAGCCTGACCGATATCGGCGCCACGGTGAGCCTGATCGAGACGGGCGGCGGGGACAACAACGCGCTGTCTTTGGCGGGCGGCGCGGCCCTGGTCAGCGGGGGCGCGGGCGTGGGCATCACCGTCAGCACCAACGCCGGCGCCAGCACCCGCGTGACCCTCGGGAGCGGCGGGGCCACCGTGATCTCGCACGGCAACGACGAGATCACCGGGGGTGCGGGTTCGAGCACGTTCTACGTCACCGGCACGTCGACGCTGACCAGCCATACGGCCGGTGCGGACACCATCAATGCGATGGCCGGCGCCGTGCTCACGGTGTCGGTTACCGGTCGCTCGTTCACGCTGGCCGATCTGGGCGCCACGGTGAGCCTGAGCGAGACGGGCGGCGGCGACGCCGTGGCGCTCAGCCTGTCGGGCGGCGGGGCGCTGGTCTATGGCGGCGCCGGGGCTGGCGTGACGGTGAACACCAATGCGGGCGTGGGCACGCGGGTGAC
>JAYUCA010000586.1:0-1824 GCA_043740535.1 Rhodospirillales bacterium
GCGCACGGACATCGACACGGCCGGGATGACGTAGCCGCCGCCCATCGCGTTGCCCGGCGCGTTGGTGGAGCTGCCGGGCCCGCCCGTCGCCATCGCAGCGCCCAGGTTGGCCACCGTCTCGACCTCCAGCGCCAGGAACCGCCCCTGCGCGTCCAGGCCGAGGCGGGCAAGGGAGACGTTGTCGCGGGCGTGGGCCGAGGAGACGAAGTCCTCGCCGTGGGTCGATTCCCACCGCACCGGCCGGCCCAGCAGCCGGGCGGCGAACAGCGCCATGATGTATTCGGGGTAAAGCCCGTTCTTCACGCCGAACCCGCCGCCGACATCGGGGCTGCTGACCTGCACCTGCGGCAGCGGCACGCGGAACACGGATTGCGCCAGGTCCTGGCGGATGCCGTGCACGCCCTGGCCGCTGAGCAGCAGGGAGAAGGTCTCGGATGCCGCGTCGTATTCGCCGACGCAGGTGCGGTGCTCCAGCGCGGCGACGATCAGGCGGTTGTTCACCAGGTCCAGGCTGACGACGTGGGCTGCCGCCGCCATCGCGGCCCGCGCCGCGGCGGCGTCGCCCTTGCGGAAGCGGAAGGCGAGGTTGCCGGGCACGTCGTCCCAAAGCTGGGGCGCGCCGGGCGCGAGGGCGTCGACGGCCTCGACGACGCAAGGCAGCGCGTCATACTCGACAGCGACCAGTTCCGCCGCGTCCAGCGCCTGCGCCTCGGTCTCTGCCACGACGAAGGCGACGGGCTCGCCGGCGTGGCGGGCGCGGCCGGTGGCCAGGGCCGGGCGATGCGGCGTCAGCATCGGGCCGTCGGTGGGCACGGCGGTGGAGCACGGGATGGGGCCGAGCGCCGCCAGGTCGATGGCGGTGAACACGCCCAGCACGCCGGGGGCGGCGCGGGCCGCGGCAGCGTCGATCGCCAGGATGCGGGCATGCGCGTGGGGGGAGCGGACGACTTTCAGCACCGCCTCGTGCGCCAGGCGGAGGTCCGCGGTGAAGCGGCCCTGGCCGGTGAGGAACCGGTGGTCTTCCAGCCGGCGCAGGCTCTGGCCGGTCAGTGGTTGGGGTTGCGTCAAATGATGCTCCAGCCGGGCGTGTGTTGGACGGGCGTCCTGCAGCCCACCTATGCTGGACCAGCGAAGCGCTTTTGCACACTGCGCCCGCGAGCCGAAGGAATCCGCCATGCAAGACCTGCTGCCGAAAGCCGCCTATGCCGGAGGCCTGCTGAAGGCGCGCGGGGAAACCGTCGCGGTGTCGGAATCGTCGTCCGGGGGGCTTGTTTCGGCCGTGCTGCTCGCGGTCCCGGGGGCCAGCGTCTATTTCCAGGGCGGCGCCGTCGTCTATACCCGACGTGCGCGTCTGGCGCTGCTGGGCATCACCGACGACGCCATGAAGGGCATGCGGTCCTCGTCCGAGCCCTATGCGCGGCTGCTGGCCCGCACCGTGCAGGCGCGCTTCGCCACCACCTGGGGCATCGCGGAAACCGGCGCCGCGGGCCCGTCGGGCAACCGCTACGGCGACGCCGCCGGGCACGCCTGCCTGGCGATCAGCGGCCCGGTGGAGCGCGTCGTCACGCTGGAGACGGGCCAGGACGGCCGCATCGCCAACATGCGGCTGTTCGCGTCGGCCTTGCTGGACCTGCTGACCAAGGCGCTGGAGGCCAGGGCGTGACCTACGACCAGTTCTGGCTGCGCTACCTCGGCGCGCATGCCCGGCCCGCGACCCGGCTGCTGCATGTCTGCGGCACCACGCTGGCCCTGGCGTGCCTGGTGACGGCCGCGTTGCGGCTGGACTGGCGCTGGCTGCTGGCCGCGCCCATCGTCGGCTACGGC
>JAYUCA010000587.1:0-2740 GCA_043740535.1 Rhodospirillales bacterium
CACGCATGACCCGCTGATCTGGATCGCCGCCCCGGGCCTGGCCATGGCGTCCAAATTCCTGCTGCGGATCAACGGCAAGCACGTCTGCAACCCGGCGACATTCGCCATCGTGGCGTTGCTCGGCCTGGGCGCCAACGTCTGGGTCTCGCCGGGCCAATGGGGATCGGCGATGTGGCTGGCGGCCCTGCTGGTGTGCCTCGGCGGCCTGGTGCTGTCGCGGGCCCGGCGGATCGACACGGCCGGCGCCTTCATCACCTGCTATGCCGGGCTGCTGCTGCTGCGCGCCGTCTGGCTGGGCGACCCGCTGACGATCCCCCTGCATCAGCTCCAATCCGGCGCGCTGCTGCTGTTCACCTGCTTCATGATCACCGACCCGCGCACGACGCCCGACCACCCGGCCGGGCGCCTGCTGTTCGCCGCCGCCGTCGCCGCACTCGCCTACCACCTGCAATTCGTGTGGCAGGTCCGCACCGGCCTGTTCTTCGCGCTGGCTGCCGTATCGCTCGTCACGCCGATCATCGACATGCTGCTCCGGGCCCCGCGCTTCCGCTGGTCCCTGAAGGAGGCCTGACCCATGCGCATCCTGATGCTTGCCGCCCTGTTCACCTTCGCCGCCTGCGAGTCCGTGCGCGCCTTCTGCGGCTTCTACGTCGCCCAGCCCGGCAGCACGCTGTTCAACGAGGCATCCAAGGTCGTGCTCGCCCGCAGCGGCACGCGCACGGCCATCACGATGTCCAGCGACGTCAGCGGCAACCCGAGGGAATTCGCGCTGGTGATCCCGGTGCCGACGACGATCCAGCGCGACCAGGTGCGCGTGATCCAGTCCGCCACCGTCGAGCACCTCGACGAATACACCGTCCCCCGCCTGGTCGAGTACTACGACCCGGACCCCTGCCCGCCGCCCTTCGACCCCCGCACCCGCGCATTCCCGATGGCGGTCCCAGCCCCGTCTGCCATGGCGGCGCGGCCGGGCAACGCGCTGGGCGTGAAGGTGGAGGCGGAATACAGCGTCGGCGAGTACGACATCCAGGTGCTGTCCGCCAAGGACAGCGGCGGGCTGGTCGCCTACCTGAACAGCCGCAACTACCGCATCCCCGAGGGCGCCGGCCCGGTGATCGGCAGCTATCTGCGCCAGCACATGCAGTTCTTCGTCGCCCGGGTGAACATGGCCCGCGTCGCCACGGGCCCGGACCGCAAGACCTTCCTCCGCCCCATCCAGGTCGAGTATGAATCGTTGAAGTTCATGCTGCCGATCCGCCTGGGGACCGTGAATGCCAAGGGTCCGCAGGACATGGTCGTGCTGACGCTGACGGATCGCGGCCGGGTCGAGACGACGAATTACCAGACGCGGCGCATGCCAACCGGGACGGACGTGCCGCTTGCCCTGAAGGGGGATTTCGCCTCGTTCTACCGCGCGGTGTTCGACCGCCAGGTGCAGGACGCGGACGGCACGGCGGCCTTCCTGGAATACGCGTGGGACCTGGGCAACTGCGACCCGTGCTCGGCACGCCCGATGAGCAACGACGAACTGCGGGAGCTCGGCGCCTCCTGGATCGCCAACAGCCGGCGGCCGGCGTTCATCACCCGCCTGCATGTCCGCTATGACCGCGACCACTTCCCCGAGGACCTGGCCCTGCAGGAGACGGGAGACCGGGAGAGCTACCAGGCGCGCTTCGTCATGCACCACACGTTCGACGGCCCGGCTGCCTGCGAGGCCGGCCGGCGCTACACCGCCAGCCTGCCCGAACGCTTCCGCCGGGAGGCCCGCAACGTGCTGGAGTTGACGAACTGGTCCTATGACGACGTGCGGCGCCGCATGGAGAAAGCCGGGCAGGCGCTGCCCTGATGGGACGACTGCTTGTATCGACTTTGTCCAAATCGTATGACGGTCGCAGCACGACGCAGGGGCGCACGCGGATGGACAGTCAGGAGCAGCACGGGCAGGACGTCGTGAGTGCTGAATCCGCCCCGATCGACATCGATGCCCTCATCGACGCCATCACAAACAAGAATCGCCACGAAGCGACGGACATGGGTCCGCGTGCAGGCGCAGAGTTCTGGTGATGGCTTGCCTTTGCCTCGGGCAAAGATCGAGGACCGACCCGACCACCCGCGCGGTAAGTTTTTCCGGATCACCGCTGGTCCTCGGGTCAGGCCCGAGGATGATCCGGGAACAGCACGAGAATTGGGCGTTTGAGGCATCAACTTCAAATGGCGGTGCTGGTGGAACCGCGTGGATGGCCGGGTCAAGCCCGACCATGACGTAATATATTGTTATTGCGGCAATTTTTACAACCACCCGCCCCTGCTCCAAACGAGGGAGCGGAGGAACGACTTTCACCCGCCCCCCATCAGCGCGCCCGCGGCGAACTGCGCCTGTCGTGGAAGCGCCGCGGCGAAGCGACCGTCCTCGACACCCTCCGCCAGGACGGCTGCCTGAAGGCCCGCTTCCCGCGCACCGAGGCCCCCGCCTGGCCCGGCGCCGTCACGCTCAACTCCGCCGGCGGCGTCGCGGGTGGGGATCGCCTGTCCACCACCATCACCGCCGGCCCCGGCACGTCGGCGACCGTCGCCAGTCAGGCCGCCGAGCGCATCTACCGCGCACTGCCCGGCGCCACGTCCATAATCGACACCACCCTGCACGTCGCCGAAGCCGCGGCCCTGGAATGGCTGCCGCAGGAGACCATCCTGTTCGACCGTTGCGCGCTGCATCGACGGCTGGACATCCATCTGGCGGCAG
>JAYUCA010000588.1:0-3199 GCA_043740535.1 Rhodospirillales bacterium
ACTGGGCCGGCACGAGCCTGCTGGCCAATGCCGGCGAGATCAGGCTGGCCGGCGGCAGGTTCGCCTCCGGCACGCTGACCAACACCGGGCTAGTCGACGGATCGGGCGTCATCGCGTCCAGCGTCGTCAACACCGGGACCATCGAGGCCGCGGGCGGCGCCCTGACGCTGTTGGCCAAGGCGGGCGGCGCGCTGCAGATCGATGCCGGCGCCACGCTGGTGCTGCAGGGCGGCGCGGGGCCGGGCACGACCGTCAGCTTCAACGGGGCGGGCGGCACGCTGTCGATCGCGCCGGCGGCGGGGGCATCATCGTTTGACCTGACGCTGGCAGGGCTCGGCATCGGCAGCACCGTCGACCTTTCCGGCGTGCTCGCCTCCGCCGCGTCAAGTCCCGGCAGCGTCACGCTCAGCGCCGGCGGCCAGGTGCTCGGCATCATCCGGATGGCCGCGGGCAACGCCTACACCGCCGACGCGAGGCCGGACGGGCATGGCGGCACGCTGATCGTCAGCCGCCTGACCGACCCGCTGTTCGATCCCGTCTACTACCTGGCGCAGAACCCCGACATCGCCGCGGCGGGCGTCGATCCGTACAGCCACTACATGAACCAGGGCTGGAAGGAAGGCCGCAACCCCTCGGCCCTGTTCAACACCCGCTATTACCTGAACCAGAACCCCGACGTCGCCGCCTCGGGCGTCAATCCGCTGACGCAGTTCGAGACGGCGGGCTGGACGCAGGGGCGTGACCCGTCGGCCGGGTTCTCGGTGTCGAAGTATCTCGCGGCCTATCCCGACATCAAGGCGGCGGGGATCGATCCGCTGGTGCACTACGTGTCCAGCGGCAAGGCCGAAGGGCGGACCGCGTTCGCCGCCACGCCGCACGCGATGGGGCCGCAGGATCCGCTGGTCGATGCCGCCTATGTCTACGCGCGCAACCCAGCCGTGGCCGCCGCCGGGCTGGACGCCACGGCCTGGTTCAACACGGTCGGCTGGACGCTGGGCGCCAACCCGGATGCGTTCTTCAACACGACGTACTACCTGAACCAGAACGCCGACATCAAAGCGGCGGGCATCAACCCGCTGGCGCATTTCGAGGCCAGCGGCTGGAAGGAGGGGCGCGACCCTTCGGCGCTGTTCTCGGACAGCAGATACCTGGCAGCCTACCCCGACATCGCCGCCGCCGGGCTGGACCCGCTGCAGCATTACCTGTCGAACGGCATGGCGGAGGGGCGCACGGCCTTCCCGGCCACGCCGCATGCGCTGGGGCCGCAGGATCCGCTGGTCGATGCCGCGTATGTCTATGCGGCCCACCCCGAGGTCGCGGCGGCGGGGCTGGACGCTGCGGCGTGGTATCACGGCACGGGGTGGAAGGCCGGCGCCAACCCGGACGCGTATTTCGATACCAACTATTACCTGACGCAGAACCCGGACGTGAAGGCGGCGGGGCTGGATCCGCTGGCGCATTTCGAGGCCAACGGCTGGAAAGAGGGGCGGGAGCCGAGCCTGATGTTCTCGGACGCGCGGTATCTGGCGGCCTACCCCGACATCAGGGCGGCAGGCGCAGACCCGCTGGCGCACTATCTGGCGAACGGCCGGACCGAGGGTCGGCTGGCGTTCCTGGCCGGGGGCACGGCGGCCGCGCCGGACCCGCTGGTCAACGCTGCGTATTTCGACGCGCAGCTCGGCGCGACGCTGATCCCGGCCGGCGCGGCGGGGGCGCAGCAGGCGGCGTTCCTTTACGACGCCATCGGGTGGCAGCGCGGCCTCAGCCCGGACGCGTATTTCGATACCGGCTATTACCTGAGCCACAACCCGGACGTGGCCGCCGCACACATCGACCCGCTGCTGCACTTCGAGAACAGCGGCTGGAAGGAAGGCCGCGATCCGTCAGCCCAGTTCAGCACGAACAAGTATCTGGCCGCCTACGGCGACGTGAAGGCCGCCGGCCTCGATCCGCTGCTGCACTTCGTCAGCAGTGGCCAGGCGGAGGGCCGGTCGGCGTTTGGAGCATGATCACTTCAGGTAGATGAATACCGCTCTATGTCTGAACGGACCGGGGCGGTTGCGTCAGCTGCCGCCCATCGAGTCCGCTTCTGGGAAGAACAGGTCGGCCAGGTTGGCCGGGCGGCGCTTCAGCACGCCGGTGTCCGCCATGAAGTTGGCCACCTTCTGCAATCCGCGCGGCTGCAGCGTAAATGCGTTGCCCGGCGAGGCCATCGCGGCCATCACGTTCTCTACGGTGTCCTTGTCGCCGGAGTTCAACAGATATAGCTCGGCGGCCTGACGCGGCTGCGTGTTGATGAAGTCGGTCGCCTCCTGGAAGGCGGCCAGGCTTGCCCGCCACGCCAGTGGGTTCGCCTCGCGGAAGGCGCCGTTGCCATAGATCGTGTTCGGCGTGACCGATTGCATGTCCATGATGCGGAAGCTGCTTGCTACCTCGTGCACGGCAGGGTTCGCCAGTTCGCGTTCCTGAAACGGGCTTGTGGTCCAGTGGCAGTTGATCTCGGTCTTGCCGAGCATCTGGGCCATACTGTCCGGGTGGCCGCGGCTGACGGTCTGGGCGTCGAAGCGGGCCCATTCGGCGGCGCCGTAGGCCTGCACCGCGGCCATTTGCAGCCAGATGGCCTGGGGGCTGGTCTTGACGGCTGGCAGCGCGATGCGGTCGGTGGGCGCCAGGTCCTTGACCGAGGCCAGGCCAGGACGGACCGTCAGCAGCTTCTGGTCCGTGGCGTTCATCGCGAAGCAGGATTTGATGCCGCCGCGGGTGCGGTCCCACAGCAGCATCGCGCCTGGCGCCCCGCCGCTGGCGAAATGCAGCTTGCCGGACAGCAGCCCATCCGTGACGGGTCCGGTGCCGGCCAGGCGGATGTAGCCGGCCTTGAGGTTCGGCAGCCCCAGGCGGGCGGCGTGCTTCTCGATGAGCTTCTGCTGCTCCATGACGTCCTGCTGCATGTACAGCGTGCCGAACTGCTTGGCGATCTGGACCTCCGACACTTCGGCGAAGGCGCGGCGCACGGCGGGGATCGCCAGCATGGCGCCCAGGACGGCGCGTCTGTTCAGTTTATGCATCGGCCGTGTCCCCGTTCTTTGGGCGTATTCATATACGATCGCGGGGATCGGCCAACCGTCTCCGTGTGGCCGGGAACCTTCCGCTCCGGCCGGGGTTGCACCTCCTCATGGCCAGGGATCACATCATGCGGCGC
>JAYUCA010000589.1:0-5140 GCA_043740535.1 Rhodospirillales bacterium
CTGAGCCCGCTTGACAAATTCACGTTAGCCGACGAACATGAACGTTCATTCTCATTGCGAGTGGACCGTGTCCGCCTCAGCGTCGTCCGCGCCTGCCGCGCCTCGCCAGCGCATCATCGATGCCGCCATCGCCTGCTTTGCCCGGCACGGCTTCCATGGCGCGTCGATGCAGCAGATCTGCGCCGAGGCCAGCATGAGCCCCGGGGCGCTGTATCGCTATTTCCCCAGCAAGGTCAGCATCATCGCCGCCATCGCGGAGGCCGACCGCGAGCAGCACAAGGTGTTCTTCGAACGCCTGGCCGCGGCCGAGGACCCGGTGCAGGCCATGACCAGCATCGGCATGGACAAGCTGGAGCAGATCCTGGGCGCCCCCAGCGCCGGGCTGTGCGCCGAGGTCATGGCCGAAGCCGCGCGCAACCCCGAGGTGCGCGGCATGTTCGACCGCAACCTGGTCGAGGCCCGGGCGCATATCGTCGCCGCCCTGCGCCGCGGCCAGCAGAAGGGCGCCGTCGATCCCGGCCTCGACATCGAGACGGCGTGCCAGCTCATCATGGCGATGGGCGACGGGCTCAGCGTGCATCAGGGGCTGGACCCCACGCTGACCGCGGCGCGGGTTCGGCCGGTGTTGAAGCTGCTGCTGGAGCGGTTCTTTCGGCCGGCCGCCTTGGCGCTGCTGCTGGCGCTTCCCTCCGTGTCCCACGCCCAGGGCCTGGCCGTGGCGCCGCACCCGCCCAGCGTCACCGTGGCCGCGGCGCGGACCGGCAGCATCGCGGAGACGGCCGTGCTGACCGGCACGCTGGTCGCGAGGGAAGAGGTTCTCGTCAGCCCCGAGATCGACGCGCTCGCCATCACCGAGCTGCTGGCCGAAGAGGGCGACCGCGTGGAAGCAGGGCAAGTGCTGGCCCGGCTGTCGCGCAGCACGCTGGATGCCACCGTCGCGCAGAACACGGCGCAGATCGCGCGGGCCGAGGCCTCCGTCTCGCAGGCCCGCAGCGGCATCGCGGAAAGCCAGGCCAACCGGGTGCAGGTCGATCTCGCGCTGGCGCGCACCAGGGACCTGATGACGAATGGCAACGCCTCACGGGAGACGTTCGAGCAGCGGCAGGCGGCGTCCCAGATGGCGGCGGCGCGGCAGGACGCCAACCAGAACGCGCTGCATGTCGCCGAGGCCGACCGCAACCTGGCCGCCGCCCAACGGCAGGAGCTGCTGGTGCGGCTGGCCCGCACGGAGGTCCGGGCGCCGGTCGCCGGCATCGTCAGCCGCCGCACCGCACGGCTGGGCGCCGTCGTCGCCGGCGCCGGGGACCCGCTGTTCCGCATCATCCGGGACGGCGCGATCGAGCTGGAGGCGGACGTGCCGGAGCTGCAACTGGCAAAACTCCGCCCCGGCCAGGCCGCCACGATCGAGACGGTGGCCGGGGCGCGCGGCGGCGTCGTCCGGCTGGTGTCGCCCGAGGTCAACCGCACGTCCCGCCTCGGGCGCGTCCGGGTCGAGATCAACCCCGCGGACCGGCTCGTCATCGGCAGCTTCGCCCGCGCCGCCGTCGAGGTGGCGCGGCGCGACGGGGTGCTGGCGCCGTTGTCGGCCGTGCTGTTCCAGCCGGGCGGCGCGGTGGTGCAGGTGGTCAAGGACGGGTTGGTCGAAACCCGGCCGGTGCAGATCGGCCTCCGCAGCGGCGCGCTGGCCGAGATCATCCGGGGCCTGGCCGAAGGCGAAACCGTCGTCGCGGTGTCCGGCACCTTCGTGCGCGGCGGCGACCGGGTGACGGCGGTGGCGAAGTAATGGCCTTCAACATCTCCGGCGCGGCGATCCGCAAGCCCATCCCGCCGCTGGTGCTGTTCGCGGTGCTGACGCTGCTGGGCATCGTGTCGTTCAAGATGATCCCCATCACGCGGGCGCCCAACGTCGATATCCCGATCGTCGCGGTGACGGTGACGCAGGAGGGCGCCGCCCCCGCCGAGCTGGAAACCCAGGTCACCAAGAAGGTCGAGGACGCCGTCGCGAACGTGACCGGCGTCAAGCACCTGACCAGCACGGTGACGGACGGCAGCAGCCAGACCGTCATCGAGCTGCGGCTGGAGGTCAGCAGCGACCGCGCGCTGAACGACGTGCGGGACGCGATGGCCAAGATCCGCGCCGACCTGCCGCGCGGCATCAACGAGCCGATCATCGAGCGCATCGACGTCGTGGGGCAGAGCATCCAGACGTACGCCGTCACGTCGCCGGGCATGACGCTGGAGGGGCTGTCGTGGTTCGTCGACGACACCATCCTGCGCGACCTGCAGGGCGTGGCCGGGGTCGGCCGTGTCGAGCGCATCGGCGGCGTCACGCGGGAGATCAGGGTGAACCTGGACCCGGACCGCCTCGCTTCGCTGGGCATCACCGCCGGCGCCGTCAGCACGCAGCTTCGTGCCACCAGTGCGGACATGGCGGGGGGCCGCGGCGAGCTGGGCGCGCAGGAGCAGGCGATCCGCACGCTGGCCGGCGCCCGCACGCTGCCGCAGCTCGAACAGACCCGCATCGGGCTGCCCGGCAGCCGCGAGGTGCGGGTGGCGGATTTGGGCAGCGTCGAGGACACGTATGAGGAGCCGCGGAGGTTCGCCCGGCTGAACGGCGAAACCCCCGTGGTCAGTTTCGCCATCTACCGGGCCAAGGGCGCCAGCGACGTGACCGTGGCCGACAGCGTCGGCACGCGCATCGCCCGTCTGGCGGCGGCGCACCCGGACGTCGCGTTCTCGTTGATCGACGACGGGGTCCGCGCGACGCGGGGCAGCTTCCTGTCGGCCATGCACAGCCTGATCGAGGGCGCGGTGCTGGCGACCTTGGTCGTGCTGCTGTTCCTGCGCGACTGGCGGGCGACGCTGCTGTCGGCGGTGGCGCTGCCGCTGTCGATCATGCCGGCTTTTGCGGCGATGCTGGTGATGGGGTTCTCGCTCAACTTCGTCAGCCTGCTCGCCATCACGCTGGTGACCGGCATCCTGGTCGATGACGCGATCGTCGAGATCGAGAACATCGTCCGGCACATCCGCATGGGCAAACCGCCGTACGAGGCGGCGATCGAGGCGGCGGACGAGATCGGCCTGGCCGTCATGGCGATCACCTGCACGATCGTCGCGGTGTTCGCGCCGGTCAGCTTCATGGGCGGCATCGCCGGGCAGTATTTCAAGCAGTTCGGATTGACGGTCGCCGCAGCCGTCATCGCGTCGCTGCTGGTGGCGCGGCTGATCACGCCCTTGATGGCCGCCTACCTGATGGTGCCGACGCCGCACCGGCAGGAGACGGACGGCCCGGTCATCCGCGCCTACACGCGCTTCCTGCGCGTCACGCTGCGCTGGCGGGCGCTGACGCTGCTGGCCGGGCTGGCCGCCTTCGGCCTGTCGATCTGGTCGACGACGCTGCTGCCCACCGGCTTCATCCCGGCCGGCGACCAGAGCCGGATCACCATATCGCTCGAGCTGCCGCCGGGATCGACGCTGGACGACACCCGCGCCACCACGGACCGCGTCGCCCGCAGCTTCCGCCAGGTGAGCGAGGTCACGACGGTGTTCGTCGTCGGCGGCACCACGCCCACCGGGGTCAGCCCCGAGGTGCGCCGCGCGGCGATGATCGTGAACCTGGTGCTGAAGGGCGACCGCAGCCGCAGCCAGAAGCAGGTCGAGTCCGAGCTGACGCAGCGCCTGGCGGCCATCCCCGACGTGCGCGGCTTCTATGTCAACGACCGTGGCGAGCGAGAGCTGGCGCTGACCGTGCTGGGCGACGAGCCCGCGGCATTGGGCCGCGGCGTCGCGTCATTGGAAGGCGCCATGCGCCGTCTGCCGGGCTTTGGCAACGTGGCGCCCTCGGCCGGCGCGGACCGGCCCGAGATCCGCGTCACGCCGCGGCTGGATGAGGCGGCGCGGTTCGGCGTGACGACGGAGGCGATCAGCGACACGGTCCGCATCGCGACCATCGGCGACATCTCCGCCAACCTTGCCAAGTTCCGCGACGGCGACCGGCTGGTGCCGATCCGGGTGCAGTCCCGCCTGGCGCTCCGCAACGACCTGAACGCGATGGCGGCGTTGCCGGTGCCGGGCAACGCCGGGTTGAGCGTGCCGCTGCTGGCGGTGGCCGACATCGGGCTGGGCCAGGGTCCGGCCAGCATCGAGCGGTTCGACCGCGTGCGCCGCGTCGTGCTGGGCGCGGACTTGGCGCGCGGGCTGGCGCTGGGTGCGGCCATCCAGGCGGTCGTGACGTTGCCGGAGGCCAAGACGCTGCCGCCCGGCGTGCGCCTGCAGGCCGGCGGCGACGCGGAGATCATGGGCGAGGTGTTCTCGGGCTTCGCGCTGGCGATGGGCGCGGGGCTGACCATCGTGCTGGGGGTGCTGGTGCTGCTGTTCGGCAGCGTGTTCCAGCCGATCACCATCCTGTTCAGCCTGCCGCTGTCGCTGGGCGGCGTGATCCTGGCGCTGCTGGTCACCGGCCAGCCGATCAGCATGCCGGTGGTGATCGGCATCCTGATGCTGATGGGCATCGTGACGAAGAACGCGATCATGCTGGTGGACTACGCGATCGAGCGCCGGGTGGATGGCATGAGCCGGGCGGAGGCGATCCTGGACGCCGGCCGCAAGCGGGCGCGCCCGATCGTCATGACCACCATCGCGATGGTGGCCGGCATGATCCCGAGCGCCCTCGGTCTGGGCGACGGCGGCGAGTTCCGGGCGCCGATGGCGATCGGCGTGATCGGCGGGCTGATCGTATCGACCGCGCTCAGCCTGGTGTTCGTGCCGTCGTTCTACACGGTGATGGACGACCTGTCGGCCTTCGTCGCCCGGTCGTTCGGCCGGCTGCTGACGCCACGCGGGTCGGGGCCGCTTCCGGCTGCGCCGCGGGAGCCGCCGGGGCATCGCCAGCCGGCGGAGTGATGCCAGGGATATCAAGCATTGACCGGTCCGCCATCGTTACTGCGAGCTCTCGCGAAGCAGTCCAGGGCGGCCAGACTTGACCTATCGGTCCTGGATCGCTTCGCAAGGGCTCGCGATGACGAGTCATTCCTTAATGCCACTGGTATTAGTTGCCACCGGAATGATCGACCCGCCGTGGATGAAACTGGTGGTAGGCTTTGCGGACCGTCGGCGGAGAGGTCGGTTTGACCATGGTGTG
>JAYUCA010000590.1:0-1590 GCA_043740535.1 Rhodospirillales bacterium
GACGGGGACGGTGCGATAGCCGAAGTCGGTGTTGCCGGTCATGCAGCGAGCATATACGTCAATAGAAGGATGCCGGAACTCCCTGAAGTCGAGACTGTGATGCGCGGGCTGCAGGCGCGGCTGGAGGGGCGGCGGATCGTCGCGGCGGCGGTGCGGCGGGCGGACCTGCGCTGGGCGTTTCCAGCTGGGCTGGCGGCGCGGCTGACGGGCGCGCTGGTGACCGGGTTCCGGCGGCGCGCCAAATACATCCTGATGCGGCTGGAAGGCGGGGACAGCGTGCTGATCCATCTGGGCATGTCCGGCCGGATGCTGATCCGCAGGCGCGGCGCCAACGAGCCGGTGCTGCACGAGCACGTGGCGCTGGCGACCGATGACGGGTGGGAGGTGGGCTTCGTCGATCCGCGGCGCTTCGGGTCGGTCGACCTCGTGCGGACGGCGGATGAGGACCAGCACCGCCTGCTGGCCGGGCTGGGGCCCGAGCCGCTGGGACCGGATTTCTCGGCGCGGGTGCTGCGGGACGCGCTGGCAGGGCGGCGGACGCCGATGAAGGCGGCGCTGCTGGATCAGCGGGTCGTGGCGGGCCTGGGCAATATCTATGTGTGCGAGGCGCTGTTCCGGGCGGGGATCGCGCCCGGCGCGCAGGCCGGCTCGGTGGCCGGGGCGCGGGTGGCGCGCCTGGTGCGGGAGATCAAGGCGACCCTGACGGAGGCGATCGCCGCTGGCGGCTCCTCGCTGCGGGACTATGTCCAGCCGAGCGGGGAGCTGGGTTATTTTCAGCACGCGTGGAAAGTGTATGGCCGCGAAGGAGAGCCCTGCGGCGCCTGCGGCGGCCAGATCGGGCGGCTGGCGCAGTCGGGGCGCAGCACGTTCTTCTGTGCCCGGTGCCAGCGGTGACGGCCCGGTCTCAAAGACCCGGTCTTGAAAATACGTCGTCCCCCGGCTTTTCTTGACCCGGGGATGACGTCGTGAGCTTTGCGTGCCTCTCGAAACACCTGCGAAGACGGAGTAGCCTGGCCGGCAATGGCATGGGAGCAACGTCATGGCTGAGATGATCCTGGTCGAGACGCACGGGGCGGTGGGGCTGATCCGGTTGAACCGCCCGGCGGCGCTGAACGCGCTGTGCGATCAGTTGATGACCGAGCTCGGGGAGCAGCTTCTGGCGTTCGACGCCGATGCGGGGATCGGCGCGCTTGTGATCACCGGGTCGGACAAGGCGTTCGCGGCCGGGGCCGACATCAAGGAGATGAAGGACCGGACCTACCCTGCGGTGTTCCTGGCCGACTTCATCGGCGACAGGTGGGAGACGGTGCTGCGCGTGCGGAAGCCGGTGATCGCCGCGGTGGCCGGGTTCGCGCTGGGCGGCGGGTGCGAGCTGGCGATGATGTGCGACATGATCGTGGCTGCGGAAACGGCGCGGTTCGGCCAGCCGGAGATCAACCTGGGCGTGATCCCGGGCGCCGGCGGCAGCCAGCGGCTGACCCGCGCGATCGGCAAGTCGAAGGCGATGGACCTGTGCCTGACCGGGCGGATGATGGACGCCGCCGAGGCCGAGCGGTGCAACCTGGTCAGCCGGGTGTTCCCGGCCGAGAC
>JAYUCA010000591.1:0-5351 GCA_043740535.1 Rhodospirillales bacterium
GCCATCGCCTCCAGGATCGTGTTGCTGAAGCCCTCGGCATAGGTGGGCGAGGCGAAGATGTGGGCGCGGCGATACATCTCCGGGACGCGGTCGTAATCGATGTAGCCCGTCATCTCGACCTGGTCCTGCAGCCCGAGGCGGCCGATCATGGCCGCCGTCTCATCGAAGGTGGGACCGATGCCCGAGATCAGCAGGCGGAAGCCGTCGCCGGTCTCGCGAAGCTGCCGGGCGGCGTCGAGCAGGTCCAGCACGCCTTTCCTGGCATCGACGCGGCCATGATACAGCATGACCGGCGGAGTGTCCGGCAGGGTGGGGCCGGGGGTGAAGCGGGTGGTGTCGACCGCGCCGGGCACGATGGTGAAGCGGGCCGGGTCCGTCCCCAGCCTGCCCACAACCTCGTCGCGGAAACTGTCGCAGCCGATCAGCACGGCGTTGGCGTGGTCCAGCACGCGGGTCATGGCCAGGCGGTGGGTCTCGCAGCAGCTGCCCACCCAATGCCCGTCGCCGCCCTGGATCGAGACGACGTTCGGCGCCCCCGTGCGGCGCGACGCCTCCAGCACCGCCCAGCCGCAGGGATAGCCGTACTGCGCATGCAGCACGTCGAACGGCGCCGTGGCATGCTCGGCCAGCACGGCCGCGACCATCGCATCGACGTCGCGCTCGAAATCGCCGCCATCCTGCTCGCCAAGCTGTTCCAGGCCGATCACGCGCACCCCGGGCACCGCCGGCGGCGGGCCGCCGCCATAGACCCGCTTGCCGAACGCGTCGCCCCGATACTGGCTGATCATCGTCACGTCATGCCCGGCGGCGACGAGTTCCCGCAGCAAATTCAACGCATAGACGCTCATGCCGGAGATGGCGGGAAAGAAGCGTCGGCTGACGAAGCAGATGCGCATGGTCTAGCTCCCTGTCCGGCCTGGAAGGCTGCGAAGGTATCGCAGCGACGCGGGGATCATCGTGTCCGCGCGGTGGCTCTCGCGGCTCAGCTCCACGCAGACCAGCTTGTCGAACCCCACCTCGTCCAGCGCCCCCAACACGCTCGGGATATCCATGTCGCCCTCGCCGAACGGCAGGTGGATGTGCACGCCCCGCTTCATGTCCTCGATCGACACTGTGGCCAGGTCGGCCGCGAAGCCACGCACGGCATCCGCCGGGTCGCGCTCGTTGGTCACGATGCAGTGCCCGGTGTCCAGCGCCAGCCGCAGCCCGGCGATGGCAAGGGCCGCCCAGTCGTCGACGGTCTCGATCAGCATGCCGGGCTCGGGTTCCAGCGCCGCCACCGTGCCGAGCTGTTCGGCGCGGCGGGCAACCTGCTCGGCGCCGCGGCGCAACCAGTCGCGCGCCCGGGCGCCGTCCACCCCGGGCTTCGGCACGCCCGCCCAGAACGACATCGCGTCGGCCCCGGTGTCGGCGGCCACCTCCAGCGCGCGCGACAGGAACTCGACCCGGCGCGCCCTGCCCTCCTCGCTCGCGGTCACCAGCGTCGGCTCGTGCTTCGCGCGCGGGTCCAGCAGGTAACGCGCGCCGGTTTCAACGACGCAGCCCAGGCCGAGCTGCCGCAGCCGGGCCGCGACACGCCGGCGCTCGGCGGGGAAATCGGCGGCGAACGGGTCCAGGTGATGGATGTCGAGCGTCAGCGCGACGCCGTCATACCCGGCATCGGCGATCAGGTTCAGCGCGTCGTCCAGCCGGTGGTTGGCGGCGCCGTTGGTGTTGTAGGCGAACCTCACGGCCGCTCCATGGAGATCGGCGCGCTGTGCACCTCGGGCTCCCGATACAGCGGATAAAGGCCGCCGACGATCCGGTCCACCTGCGCCACGTCCAGCCACGGCGGGGCGGCAAAGGTCGCAGCCTCGTCGGCAGGCAGCCGCACCGGGGCCGCGCCGGGCGGCGGCTCGCCCAGGCCAGCCAGCCGGCTGCCCCGCTCCAGCAGCTTGCGCACGCCACGCGCGCCGATGCGGTGATAGCTCATGGTCTCGACCTCGAGCCCCGGGACGAAGGCCTTGACGACATGAACCCCGGACGCGTGCGGCGGCGAGAAGTCGAAATACAGGATTTCCATGCCCGCCGCGGCAAACCGCCGGGCCAGCTCCTGCACCAGTCCGGTGCCCGCCAGGGGCCCGTCCCACGTGGGCAATGCGTCGAAGGCCTGGCTGCTCCGCCGGCTCAGCACGGTCTCGGCCAGCATGCCCTTCAGCGCCGGCTGGTCCAGGCCGAGCCAGGCCACCATCTCCCGCAGGCTCCGGCTTTCCTCCCCGGCCAGGGAGTGCAGCGCCCGGAACCGCTCGAGATAGCCCGGCGGCGCGACACCCGCGACGGCGGCCAGCGGCGCATGGCTGAACACCTTGCGCATGCGCGCGGCGGCGAACTCGAACACCGCCTTCCGCAGCGCATGCTCGCGGTCCAATGACGCGGCCTCGCCGCACGCCGTCACCATGATCGGGAACGCCGCTGCCGTCCCGTCCCGCTCGGCCCCCACGCAATACACGTTCGCCGTGCCGAACTCGGTCGTGGCGAATTTCGGGATGACGTCGATGCCCAGGCCGCGAAGTTTGTCGAGCAGCGCGCGCGTGCGCGGATCGGCGGGTCCGTCCCCCAGGTCGAGCGCGATGCCCCGGTCCATCGCACGGAAGCCCACGCCGTTGCCGTCGCGCTGCAGCAACTCGCACAGCCCGTGCCCGATGGCGAAGTCCAGCGTCGGCCCGGCGCCCAGCCCGTTCGTGATCGGCGTCGTGAACGGCGCATACCCGGGCGACAGGTCGCCCACCGAGCAGGCGGCGATGTCGATCGGCATCCACACCGTCTCGCCGGCCGGCCAGCGGCGGGCCGGGACCCATTCCAGCACCGTCTCGTGATCGACCGGGCTCCCGGCCGGAAGGCACAGGCGCAGCGGGTCCGCGACGGCGCGCGCGCCAAGCTGGCCGCGCAGCGCCGAATAACTGCCGGTCCGGCGCTCCATCCGGTGGATCTCGACAGCCGAATGCACGGCCTCGGCCAACTCGCCGGTCGTGCCGATGATCGCGCTGGCGTCGTCCACGCCATAGCCGACGCCGTGCGGCGTCACACCATGCCAGCGCGTCCCGTCGTTGTTGAGGAATATCGCGTTCCAGCAGCTCACCCCGGTGCGGTCGAGCAACGACAGCGGGAACAGCTCGACACGCCCTTCGGGCATGGACGCGACGTAGGCCTGCGCCGCTTCGGGCAGGTCGGGGGCAAGGACGTGCTGGTTCATCAGGATCGTTCGATCGGGACCGGGCGGGTGTGGGGGGGGCCTTCGATGACCTGGTCGAGCAACGCGAGCACGGCATGCCGGTCGATGCCAGTGCCGAAATCGAAGGGGGTGAAGGCGGTGTCGAAGTCCAGCGTGGCGAAGATGTCGCGATAGCGTTGCGTCTCGCCGCGGCTCAGCGGGATCTGCTTGTGATAGGCCTTGTGGCAGCTGATCCCCTCCGCCGCCCCGGCGGCATCGAACTCGATCTTCAGCGCGTCGCCGCAGAACACCGCGCGCCGCCCGGCGTCATGCAGCAGCGCCTGGCCCTCGTAGTGGCCGCCGATGTGATGCAGCGTCAGGCCAGGACGGATTTCGTGCACCTCGTCATAGGGGTGCGTGACGCGGAACGCCTTGGTCCATTGCAGATCCTGCTTCTGGATCAGCAGGTCCGGCTGGAACCGGTCCTGCAGCTGCCACAGCGCGCCATACCCGTGCGGGTGGCTGGCGCCCAGCCAACGGATGCCGCCCAGCGCCTCGATCTTGCCCAGCGCCGCTTCGGAATACAGCGGCGCCGCCTCGAAGGCCACGTTGCCCTCGGGGTGCAGCAGCAGCCAGCCATGGCCGTCCAGGCCGTAGCGCGGCGTGGACCAGAACTCCCACACGCCGGGGATCGCCTCCCGCCAATGGTGCGTCAGCCGCGGCAGGATGTCTTCGGGGGTCAGGAACGCCCAGCCGTCATCCGGCAGGTCGTTGCGGACATCGGTGCAGATGGGGCAATCGGGCGGCGTCGCGAAATAGCGCTGCCAGTGACCGCAGTTGCTGCAGGAAAACGGGCTAAGCGGCATGGTCCACCTTGGGCGGCACGGCCATCGCCTGCGCCTTCAGCAGCAGCGCCATCGTGGCGAGGTCCGCATCCGCCGCGAACGGGAAACCGCCATTGCCGGCGATGCAGTCGGCAAACGCCTCGATCTGGTTCAGGAACGGCGAGCGGTCGGCGCCCGGCACCGCCACCGGGGCAGCGACGCCCGTCGCGGCATCGATGAACTCCAGCCGGCCACCGGGGGTCTGGCCCATCGTGTCCGTGGCGATCGCCTGGCCGGCGGTGCCCACGACCTCCAGCCGCCGCCGCGGCAGCGTCTCCGGGCAGTTGTACGCGACATGCATCTGCACCATGGCGCCCGATCGGCTGCGCGCCATCAGCAGCGCGCCGTCCTCGACCTTGTAGTGATGCACCCGCGCCTGGCCCATGGCGGCGATGTCCACCAGCGGCTCGTTCAGCAGATAGGCCGCCAGGTCCAACCCGTGCGGCGCCAGGTCCATCAGCGCGCCGCCCCCGGCCCGGCCCGGGTCGATGCGCCAGTTGTCCCCGGCCCAGTCGGCCGGCAGCCAGCACGCATAGACGATCCGGATGGTGGTGACGGCGCCCAGCTGCCCATCGGCGATCATGCCGGCCAGGGTGCGGTGCGCCGCGTGGAACCGCTGGTCGAACGCGGTGGCGTAACGCACGCCGGCACGGGCGCACGCGTCCACCATGGCCCGCGCGTCCTCCATCGTGGTCGCCATCGGCTTCTCGCACAGCACCGGCAGCCCGGCGGCGGCGGCGGCCACCACCAGCGCCCGATGGGCGTGATTGGGCGCCGCGACATACACCGCGCCCAGCCCCGGGGTCGCCAGGAAGGCGTCCAGCGAGTCGTGCGCCGGCACGTCGAACAGCGCCTGCGCCCGATGGCGAGAGACGGGGTCCGGGTCGAACAACGCCGCCAGACAGCTGTTGGCGCTCGCCTGGATGGCAGGCGCCACGTAATCCCGCGCGACCCAGCCGCAGCCGGCGATGCCCCATCTCACCATGACGCGGGCAGATCCAGCAGCACACGGCGCCGGGCCAGCGCATCGATGGCCGCGTCGGCGCCCGCAACGGCGATTTCCGGGCCGGAAAATTCCATCGGATAGGTGGCCAGCGGGCCGTACTCGGTGGCATAGCGCTCCGAAGGCCAGCAAATCCGGCCCCCGTCATACAGCGGGTTGCGCCGCAACACCGCACCCGCGGGCGGCAACGCGAGCCCCCCCGTCACGGCACGGGGCGCGCCCGCGCCTGCGGCCACCGAGACCGCCTGCACCCCTGCCAATGCCGCGGCACTGG
>JAYUCA010000592.1:0-8005 GCA_043740535.1 Rhodospirillales bacterium
GGTGGTCATGGCTGTGCTGATGGAACTGGAGGCCGAAGGGCAGGTCCAGATCATGGGCACCCAGGTCTGCCTGATCGTTTAGGGGCCGCGCTCCACAAGGAATCCATGACAGACGTCGTCGTCGTCGAATCGCCCGCCAAGGCCAAGACCATCAACAAGTATCTTGGCGGCAACTACACCGTGCTGGCCAGCTTCGGTCACGTTCGCGACCTTCCGCCAAAGGACGGCAGCGTGCGCCCCGAGGAAGGTTTCGCCATGGACTGGGCCGCCGACGAGCGCGGCGCCCGCCAGGTCGCGGCCATCGCCAAGGCCGTCAAGGGCGCCGGCACCCTGTATCTGGCCACCGACCCGGACCGTGAGGGCGAGGCGATATCCTGGCACGTCCGCGCCATGCTCGAGGAAAAAGGCTCGCTGCGCGGCGTCACGGTCAAGCGGATCACCTTCAACGAGGTGACCAAGACCGCGATAAAATACGCCATCGAGCACCCGCGGGAACTCGATACCCCGCTCATCGAGGCCTACCTGGCCCGGCGCGCGCTGGACTACCTCGTCGGCTTCACCCTGTCGCCGGTGCTGTGGCGCAAGCTGCCCGGCAGCCGCAGCGCCGGGCGCGTGCAGTCCGTGGCGTTGCGCCTGGTGTGCGAGCGCGAGGCCGAGATCGAGGCGTTCAAGCCGCGCGAGTACTGGACGGTCGAAGGCCACTTCCTGACGCCGGCCGGGGCGCCCTTCACGGCGCGGCTGACGCACCTGGACGGCAAAAAGCTCGATCAGTTCGACCTGAACGACGAGACGAAGGCGCATGCCGCCAAACGCGCGGTCGAAGCCGGGGCCTTCACCGTCGCCAGCGTCGAGCGCAAGCGCGTCAAGCGCCACCCGCCGGCGCCCTTCACCACCAGCACGCTGCAGCAGGAGGCCAGCCGCAAGCTGGGCATGGGCGCACAGGCCACGATGCGCTGCGCCCAGCAACTCTATGAAGGCGTGGAGCTGGACGGCGAAACCACCGGCCTGATCACCTACATGCGGACCGACGGCGTGCAGATGGCGCAAGAGGCGATGCTGGCGATCCGCGAGCACATCGGCGAGGTCTACGGCAAGCCCTACGTGCCGGGCGCCCCGCGCGAATACACCAGCAAGGCCAAGAACGCCCAGGAGGCGCACGAGGCGATCCGCCCCACCGACGTCGCCCGCACCCCGGACAGCGTCACCCAATATCTGAACCCCGAGCAGAAGCGCCTGTACGAGCTGGTCTGGAAACGCGCCGTCGCCAGCCAGATGCAGTCGGCCGAGCTGGACCAGGTCGCCGTCGATGTCGCCAGCGAGGGGACGCGCCTGCGCGCCAACGGCTCGATCGTCGCCTTCGACGGCTATCTGAAGCTGTACCGCGAAGACATCGACGACGCGCCCGACAGCAGTGCCGCCGACGAAAGCCGCATGCTGCCGCCGATGCACGAAAAGGACCCGGTGAAGCGCGAGCGCGCCAACGCGGACCAGCACTTCACCCAGCCGCCGCCGCGCTTCTCGGAAGCCAGCCTGGTCAAGAAGATGGAGGAGCTGGGCATCGGCCGCCCCAGCACCTACGCCAGCATCCTGACCGTGCTGCGCGACCGCGAATACGTGCGGATGGAGAACAAGCGCTTCATCCCCGAGGACCGCGGCCGCCTGGTGACCGCCTTCCTGACCAGCTTCTTCGAGCGCTACGTCGACACCGGCTTCACCGCGTCCTTGGAAGAACAGCTCGACGACATCAGCGACGGCCGGGCTGAGTGGCGCGACGTGATGCAGACCTTCTGGGACGCGTTCAGCAAGGCCATCGAGGCGACCCGCGAGCTGAAGATCAGCGACGTGATCGACGCGCTCGACAAGGACCTGGGCGAGCACTTCTTCCCCGCCCGCGCCGATGGCGCCGACCCGCGCAACTGCCCGGCCTGTTCCGGCGGCCGGCTCGGGCTGCGGCTCGGCCGGATGGGCAGCTTCATCGGCTGCTCCAACTACCCGGAGTGCAAGTTCACCCGCCGCCTGGCGATCGAATCCGGCGACGCGAGCGGCGAGACGCTGAAGGAGGGCATGCGCGAGCTGGGCGCCCACCCCGTCACGAAGGAGCCGATCACGGTGCGCCGCGGCCCCTACGGGCTATATGTCCAACAGGGCGAGCCGAACCCCGAGGACAAGAAAAGCAAGCCGCGCCGCACGTCCTTGCCCACCGGCGTGCAGGGCGAGACCCTTACGCTGGACCAGGCCGTCGGCCTGCTGTCCCTGCCCCGGCTGATCGGCGTCCACCCTGAGCGTGCAGAGCCGATCGAGGCCGGGATCGGCCGTTTCGGCCCCTTCGTGCGGATGGGCAGCGTCTACGCCTCATTGGACAAGGACGACGACGTGCTGTCGGTCGGCATCAACCGCGCCGTCGATGCGCTGGCCAAGAAGCTGGACAGCGTGCGCAGCCTGGGGCCGCACCCGAAGGACAAGGCGGCGGTGATGGTCAAGAAGGGGCGGTTCGGCCCCTACGCACAGCACGGCCTGATGATCGCGAACCTGCCGAAGGATGCCGATATCGACGACTTCTCGTTGGACGACGCTGTGGCGCTGCTGGCCGAGCGCGGCAAGGCGATGAAGCCGAAGAACGGCCGTGGCAAACCGGCGGCCCGCGCGAAGCCGGCGGCCAAGGCGGCGGCCAAGACCGTCTCCGCCGCCAAGCCGAAGGCCGCGGCCAAACCCGCTGCGCGGAAAGCCCCGGCCCGGAAGGCCGCGGCCGGCAAGGCCTCCGCCAGCAAGGCGGGGTAGGTGGCGCGCCGCCCCGGTTCCAAGTCGAGAGGAAAGCCAGGCAAGGCAGCACCGCCGCTGGACGGTGCGGCGCAGAACGGCTTCCCGACGCACGCCGCCATCCGCGCCTTCATCGCCGCCGCGGCCGGCCGCGTGGGCAAGCGGGAGATCGCCCGCGAGTTCGGCATCGGGCCGGAACGAAAGGGCGAGCTGCGCGCTATCCTGCAGGACCTCAGCAAGGAGGGCGCCATCGCACCGGCCGGCCATCGCCGCTTTGCCTCGCCCGGCCGCCTGCCGGACGCGACCGTCGTGCGCATCACCGGCACCGACCCCGATGGCGACCCCGTCGCCCGGCCGGTCGATTGGCAGGGCGACGGCCCGCCGCCCATGATCCTGATGCACCCCGAAGCGCGCGGCCAGCCCGCCTTGGCGCCCGGGGAACGCGTGCTGGCCCGCATCCGCCCCATCGGCAACGGCAAGTACGAGGGCCGCACCCTGAAGCGGCTGACCGACACGCCCGGCCGCATCCTGGGCGTCTACCGCCCCGGCGCGGACGGCCAGCACGGCCGCGTCGTCCCCACCGACCGCCGCGCGAAGGCGGAATGGCGCATCCCGCCCGGCGAACACATGGACGCCGAGGCGGACGAGATCGTCGCCGCCACCCCCCTGCCGCACGAAGGCTTCGGCCTGAAGCCCGCCCGCATCACCGAACGGCTCGGCAAGATGGGCGACGCGCGCTCGGTCAGCCTGATCTGCATCCACACCCACGACATCCCGCAGGACTTCCCCGTCGATGCGCTGGACGCCGCCGCCCGCGCCCGCGCCACGCCGCTGGGCAAGCGGGAGGACATCCGCGACCTCGGTCTGATCACCATCGATGGCGAGGACGCGCGCGACTTCGACGACGCGGTGTTCGCCGAGCCGGACGGCGACGGCTTCCGCCTGGTCGTCGCCATCGCCGACGTCGCCCACTACGTCCGCCCCGGTTCACCGCTGGACCGCGCCGCCTGGACGCGCGGCAACAGCGTGTACTTCCCCGACCGCGTCGTGCCGATGCTGCCCGAGGCGCTCAGCAACGGCTGGTGCAGCCTGCGCCCCGATGAAGACCGCGGCTGCCTGTTCGTGGAGATGAAGATCGACCACGCCGGCCGCAAGACCGGCCACCGCTTCGGCCGCGGCCTGATGCGCAGCACGGCCCGCATGACCTACACCCAGGTGCAGGACACGCAGGACGAAGGCAGCCCCCGCTTCGCCACGCTGTACGGCGCGTTCCGCCTGCTGCTCGGCGCCCGCAAGGCACGCGGCACGCTGGACCTGGACCTGCCGGAACGCCAGGTGATCCTGAACGAGGGCCGCGTGGAGCGCATCCTGCCGCGCCCGCGCCACGACAGCCACCGGCTGATCGAGGAGTTCATGATCCTCGCCAACGTATCGGCCGCCGAGGAGCTGGAGCGGTTGGCCCGCCCCTGCATGTACCGCGTCCACGCCCCGCCCAGCGAGGAGAAGCTGGACATCCTGCGCACCATCCTGCACGGCATGGGCATCACCCTGCCGCCCGGCAACGCGCTGCATCCGCGCGACCTGGACCGCATCCTGCAGAAGGTCGCCGGCACGGACGAGGCGCCGCTGGTCAACGAGGTGGTCCTGCGCAGCCAGAGCCAGGCCGCCTACAGCCCGGAGAACATCGGTCATTTCGGCCTGGCGTTGACCCGCTACGGCCATTTCACCAGCCCGATCCGCCGCTATGCGGACCTGCTGGTGCATCGGGCGCTGATCACGGGCCTGAAGCTGGGTCTCGGCGGCCTCGATCCGGACGAAGGCGCCCGCTTCGTCGAGACGGCCGAGCACATCAGCGCCACCGAACGCCGGGCCGCGCTGGCGGAACGCGACGCCATCGACCGCTATCTGGCCGCCTTCATGGCCGACAAGGTGGGCGCCACCTTCGCCGCCCGCATCTCCGGCGTGCAGCGCTTCGGCGTGTTCATCACCGTGCTCGACTCGGGCGCCAGCGGATTGGTGCCGATGTCTGCCCTCGGCGACGATTTCTATGTCTATGATGAGCCGTCGCAGACATTGTCGGGGCGCCGCACGGGCATGACGTATCACCTGGCGCAGGAGGTCGAGGTCCGGCTGACCGAAGCAAGCCCCGTCACCGGCGGGATGATCTTCGCCATGGCGAACGCCCGGGCGGCCCGCTCGCCCGGCCGCACCGCGCCGGCGCCGGGCGCGCCGAAGCGTGGCCTGCAGGGCAATCGACGGCGATGAGGTCGGCGGCCGCCCTCGTCTTCCTGTTCTTCAGCGGCCCGGCCTGGTCGCAGGCGCCCCGTGCGCGCGAGAGTTTCGATCTGTCGCTGATGGCATCCGTCGTTTCCGCGGCGCTGGCGTTCATCAGCCCGCGCGCGCTGGACGCCGTGTCGGTCCAGCAACTGGCGCTGTGGGGGCTCGCCGCACCCGCGTCGCTGGATACGACGCTGTCGACGGAGCTGCGGGACGGCTCGGTCGTGCTGCTGCAGAACGGCCGCGTGATCTTCACGCGCCAGGCGCCGGCGGATGAGGCGGCGGGCCCCTGGGGCTTGCTGGTCGCCGACGTGATGAACGCGGCGGTGCTCGCCTCCGCCAGCGTCCGGCTGGCGGGCACGCAGGGCGTCATCACCGGCTTCTTCGACGAGCTGCTCAGCCACCTCGACCCCTATTCCCGCTACATCCCGCCCGAGGCGGCCACGGTCGATCGCGCCCGGCGGTCCGGCGAGGCCGGGGCCGGCATCCAGGTGGATCGGGTGAACGGCGTCTTCATCGTCACCAGCGTCAACGCCAGCGGACCCGGCGCCGACGCCGGCATCCGCGTCGGCGACCGCATCGTGGCCATCGACGGCCAGACCGTTGCCGGCGAGACGCTGGACGTGGTGCTGGACCTGATCGGCGGGCTGGAGGGCACGATGCTGACGATCACCGTTCGCAGCCGCAACGGCCCGGTCCGCGCGCTGGACGTCGAGCGTGCGGTGACCCCGCCCGAGACGGTGTTCGCCACCCGCCTGAACGAGTTGCTGGTGATCCGGATCAGCGGCTTCAGCAGCGACACCGACCAGCGCCTGCAGCGGGAGCTGGAGCGCAACCTGGCGGGCGCACCGGGCCGGGCCATCCGCGGCATCGTGCTGGACCTGCGCGGCAACCGCGGCGGCCTGCTGCGACAGGCGGTGGCGGCGACGAACCTGGTGATGAACGGCGGCCTGGTGGCCACGACCGCCGGGCGGAACCCGCAGGCCGTGCACGAATGGCGCGCCGGCACGGGCGATATCTCGGAAGGGCGGCCGATGATCGTGCTGGTGGACGGACGGTCGGCCAGCGCCGCCGAGATCATGGCCGCAGCACTGGCCGACCAGGGCCGCGCCGTCGTCGTCGGCAGCACGACGCTCGGCAAGGGCCTGGTGCAGACGATCGCGACGCTGCCCGACGGCGGCGAGCTGTTCGTGTCCTGGAGCCGGGTGCTCGCGCCCGACGGCTGGCCCATCCAGGGCCTGGGCGTGCTGCCGCAGGTCTGCACCAGCCTGGGCGAGGACGCCGCGACCGAACAGTTGAGGGCGCTGGACCGCGGCATACAGCCGATGGCTGGCCCGATCGCGCGGCACCGCGCCGCCCGCGCGCCGCTGCCGGCCCCGGCGGTCCTGGCGCTGCGCAACGCCTGCCCGGCCAGCGAATCGCACGACACGGACCTGAGCGCCGCCCGGTTCCTGGTCACGCACGCAAAGGCCTACACGACCGCGCGGCTCCGCCCCTCGCCATAGGCACTTGACCCGGGCGGCGGGGATGCGCATGTTCCGCGCCTCCGCGTGGCCCAGGGGCCGCGCCGCACACCTAGGGTTTCGGCCATGGCCAAGTCAAACACCGTCCAGATCAAGCTCGTGTCCACCGCGGACACCGGGTATTTCTACGTGACCAAGAAGAACGCCCGCACGACGACCGGCAAGCTCGAACTGAAGAAGTACGACCCGGTGGCGCGCAAGCACGTCGCGTTCAAGGAAGCCAAGATCAAGTAGCGTCCCCCGCCGCTCCCGGGCTTTTCCACGGCTGTCCGGGTCGAACCTGTGTGCAAGCACGACTTCTAAGGTCATGGCCGGGCTTGACCCCGCCACCCGCGCGGGTCCGGCGGAACCGCCGTTGCAAGCTTATGGCTGCAACGCCTGAACACCGCACTGTTTAACCGCGTGGATCGCCGGATCAAGTCCGGCGATGACCTGGAATAGCCCAGAAGCGGCAACCGAACAGTCGTGGGGCCTCCCTCCGTTACGTCATCCCCGGGCCTTACCCCCATACGTCATCCCCGGGCTTTCTTGACCCGGGGATTGCGTTGTCATGGCGCTCGCTGTCTCCGTTGCGCGGGGCTCATGCCCTACCGCGCCGCGAACTGCGTGGCGCCGAACATGTTCTCCTTCTCCTTGTCCGTCATCGGCCCCTTGCGCTGGTTTTCCGACAACACCGCAACGCCCCGTTGCACGCCAGGACGCGCGGCGATGGCGTCATGCCAGCGCTTCACGGCCGGGTATTCGGCAAGGTCGATGTTCCGCCGCTCCGGCGTGCGGATCCACGGGAAGGTGGCGATGTCGGCGATGCTGTATTCGTCGCCCGCCAGGTAGTCCGCGTCGCTCAGCCGCTTGTCCAGCACGCGGTGCAGGCGCTTGACCTCGTTGGTGTAGCGCTCGATCGCATAGGGCAGCTTCTCCGCGGCATAGTTCGCGAAATGGTTGTACTGGCCGAACATCGGCCCGACGCCGCCCATCTGGAACATCACCCACTGAAGGCAGGTCAGCCGTGCGATGGGGTCGGCGGGGATCAGCTTGCCCGCCTTCTCGGCAAGATAGATCAGGATGGCGCCCGACTCGAACAGCTCCAGCGTCTTCCCGCCCGGCCCCTCGTGGTCCACGATCGCGGGGATGCGGTGGTTCGGCGTCAGCGCCAGGAACTCCGGCTTGAACTGCTCGCCGCCGCCGATGTTCACGGGAACGACGGTGTAAGGCAGGCCGAGCTCCTCCAGCGCGATGTGCACCTTGTGGCCATTGGGCGTGGGCCAGGTCCAGACGTCGATCAAGTCGGTTCTCCTCGGGTGACGGACCGTTATCAAGTAGGGTTTCGCCCCGCTGGCGTCCACTGCGGCCGCGGGCTTCGAACAAAATGGCGCCGCATTAACCGTTCATTCAACACAATCCCGGAAATTAAGACTGTTCGATTTATCCGGGACACAGCCATGCTTCTG
>JAYUCA010000593.1:0-3029 GCA_043740535.1 Rhodospirillales bacterium
CCGGCGCGGCTTGCGCGCTACACCGCCAACATGAAGGCGCTGCATGACGGCGTGCAGGGGATCGGGCTGCGCCCCTCATTGCGGGCGGACCTGCAGGGGCCCATCGTCGTCAACGTCGATGCGCCACCGGACCCGGCGTGGAACCTGCTGGCCTTCGTCGACGGCCTGAAGGCGCGCGGCATCGTCATCAGCAACTTCAACAACACGAAACAACCCAGCTTCCGCGTCGGCTGCATCGGGGCCGTGACGCCGGACGACATGCGCCGCACGGTCGCGGCCATGGGCGACGTGCTGGCGGGCATGGGCATCCAGCAGCGAAAGGCCGCCTGAATGCTGTCCGACCTCGCCATCGCCCGCGCGGCGACGCTGCGCCCCATTCAGCAGATCGCGGACCGGGCGGGCATCCCTGAAAGCGCAGTCGAGCCGTACGGCAAGCACAAGGCCAAGATCAGCCTGGACTTCGTGGCGGCCCAAGCGGCCAGGCCGCAGGGCAAGCTGGTGCTGGTCACCGGCATCAGCCCGACGGCGGCCGGCGAGGGCAAGACAACCACCACGATCGGCCTGGGCGACGCGCTGAACCACCTGGGCACGCCTGCGATGATCTGCCTGCGGGAGCCTTCGCTGGGCCCCTGCTTCGGCATGAAGGGCGGCGCCACCGGCGGCGGCCACGCCCAGGTGGCGCCGATGGACGACATCAACCTGCACTTCACCGGCGACTTCCACGCCATCACCAGCGCCAACAACCTGCTGGCCGCGTTGCTGGACAACCATATCTACTGGGGCAACGAGCTGGGCATCGACACCCGCCGCATCACCTGGCGCCGCTGCCTGGATATGAACGACCGGGCGTTGCGCAACATCGTCGAGGGCCTGGGCGGCGTCGCGAACGGCATCCCGCGGGAGGACGGGTTCGACATCACGGTCGCCAGCGAGGTCATGGCGGTGTTCTGCCTGGCGACGGACCTGGACGATTTGCAGGACCGGCTGGGCCGCATCCAGGTGGCCAGCCGGCGCGACGGCTCGGCGGTGCTGGCGCGGGACCTGAAGGCCGACGGCGCGATGGCCGCGCTGCTGCGCGACGCCTTCGCGCCCAACCTGGTGCAGACGCTGGCGGGCAGCCCGGCGCTGGTGCATGGCGGGCCCTTCGCCAACATCGCGCATGGCTGCAACTCGGTGGTCGCGACGAAGCTGGGGTTGAGCCTGGCGGACGTGGTGGTGACCGAGGCCGGGTTCGGCGCGGATCTGGGCGGGGAGAAGTTCCTGGACATCAAGTGCCGCTCGGCCGGGCTGGCGCCGTCCTGCGCGGTGGTCGTGGCGACGCTGCGGGCGCTGAAGATGCACGGCGGCGTGGCGAAAAGCGGGCTGGCGGCGGAAGATACCGCGGCGGTCGCGCGGGGCATGGTCAACCTGGCCCGGCATGTCGAGAACATGCAGAAGTTCGGGCTGCCGGTGGTCGTGGCGCTGAACCGCTTCACGTCGGACACGCCGGCGGAGTTCGCCGTGGTGCGCGACGCCATGGCGGCGCGGGGGGTGGACACCATCCTGTGCACGCACTGGTCGGACGGCCCGGCGGGCGCGGCCGAGCTTGGGCGCGCCGTGCTGGCGCGCATCGAGGCGGGCGCGGCCGCCTTCAGGCCGCTGTATCCGTCCGAGATGCCGTTGGCCGAGAAGATCCGGACGATCGCGCGTGAGATCTACCACGCCGCCGATGTGTCGATCCCGGCCCCGGTGGCCAAGCGCCTGGCCGCGTTCGAGGCGGCGGGGTTCGGCCACGTGCCCGTCTGCATCGCGAAGACGCAATACAGCTTCAGCGCGGACGCGTCGCTGATGGGCGCGCCCGAGGGGCATACCCTGCCGGTGCGCGAGGTGCGGCTGTCCGCCGGCGCCGGTTTCGTGGTGGCGGTGTGCGGCGACATCATGACGATGCCCGGGTTGCCGCGGGCGCCGGCGGCGAACGCGATCCACCTGAACGATGCGGGGCTGATCGAGGGGTTGTTCTGATACGAGGGATTAGAAGTCCTGACGTCGGCATTGGTTGGTCGCTCGGTAAAATATCGAAGCCCTTGTGTCCGAGACTGGTTTTGCCAAGGACGCGCTCGTTGCCCCTGGATTGCTTCGCCAAGCGGCGCGCAATGACGGGGTTTCGTGATCGTCATTGTCAGTGAAGCTTGGCGCGCTATATCGGCCGGCGCCGGGCCAGGCGCCGGATCAGCAGCAGCCCGCCCAGGATCGCCAACAGGGAGATGCCGGTGGTCGCGGCGCCCAGCGCGTATAGCACCGGCGACGTCACGTTCGTCGTCATGCCGTAGATCTCGAGCGGCAGCGTGTTGTCGCTGCCGGCGGTCAGCAGGGTGCGGGGGAACTCGTCCCAGCTGAGGGTGAAGCCGAACAGCGCGATGCCGACGACGCTGGGCAGCAGGATCGGCAGCAGCACGAAGCGGAAGCTCTGCCAGGGGGTGGCGCCCAGGTCGCGCGCCGCCTCCTCCCACGATCGGTCGAACCGGTTGAGCACGGCGAAGGTGATCAGCAGGCCGAAGGGCAGCGTCCAGGTCAGTTGGGCGCCGAACGCAGCGCTCCACCAGGCGGCGTCCAGCCCGGCCTGGCTGAACACCAGCCCCACCCCCAGGCTGACCAGGATGGACGGCACGATCAGGCTGGCCAAGGTCAGCGTGAACAACGGGCCGCTGCCGCGGAACCGTCGACGGAACGCGAGGCCGGCGGCCAGCGACACGCAGACGGTGACGGCCGAGACCATCAGCGCGAGCATGGCCGTCCGCCGCAGCGCCGCCCCCAGGTCGCCTACGGACTGCGTGGCGAACAGCTGGTGGAACCAGTGCAGCGAGATGCCGCGCATGGGGAAGGTCAGGCCGCTGTCCGGGCCGCCGAAGGCCAGGATGACGATGGTGACGATCGGGCCGTACAGGAACAGCACGAACGCGGCGAACAGCAGCGCCAGCAGAACCGGGCCGGCCATCAGAGCTCCCGCCGGACATCGGCCACGCGCAGGATCAGGGCCACCACCAGCAGCA
>JAYUCA010000594.1:0-6465 GCA_043740535.1 Rhodospirillales bacterium
CGGCCAGCTCGTCGGGCAGGCGGCCGGCCAAAATGCCCTCGGCCAGCGGCCCGGCGTGCACGGCGGATAGCGTGACGCCGGAATGGCAGGCGGCCACGAACGCCCCGGGCTGCGTGGACGACTCGCCATAGGCCGCGAACCCGTCGGGCGTCATGGGGCGCAGCGCCGCCCAGCTGCGGACCATGCGCGCACCGGCCAGCGGCGGCAGCACCTTCAGCGCCCGGGCGGCCATTCTGGCAAGCACGTCGACGGAGGTGGCGGCCTCGGCAAACCCCTCCTCGGTGCTGACGCCGATCTGGACGACGCCCTCCGCCGTCTGGCGGATCGCGCTGGCGGGCATCGGCAGCATCGGTGCGAGCCGCTCGGTGACGATGTTCTGGCCCTTCACGGCGCGGATCGGCAGATCGACGCCGACCATCGCAGCAAGGCGCATCGAGCCGAGCCCCGCGGCGACGACGACGCGCTGCGCCTCGAAGACCGCGCCGTCTTCGGCAGTGACCGTGTATCCCGGGGCGATGGCGGCGACGGCGGTGCCAGGGCGATGGATGCCGCCGGCGGCGCGGAACCCGGCGTGCAGGCCGCGCAGCAGCAGAAGGGGGTTCACGTGGCCGTCCTGCGGCGCGTAGGTCGCGCCCAGCACCATGGGGCCGAGCGGCGTGCCGGGCAGCATCGCCTGCAGCGCGCGGCGGTCCAGCATCTGCACCGGGGTGGCGGCGCCGCCCGTCTGGTTGTGGATGCGGTGCAGCTTGGCGCGGCGGTCGTCCATGTCCTGGTCGCCGACGATGAAGTCCAGGCCGCCGACGCGGTTGTAGGCGATGGACTGGGTGGCGGCGCTGCTCATGCGCTCGCTGAAATCGGGCCAGAGGTCCAGGCTGCGGCCGGTCCAGGCGGCGTAGGCGGGCATGCCGATTCCTTTGCCCTGGCTCCAGACCAGGCCGAAATTGCCGCGCGCGGCGCGGAAATCGAGGTCGCCGCCGTCGAGCAGCAGGGTTCGCGCGCCGCGGGTGGCGCAGCCGTAGGCGATGGCGCTGCCCAGCATGCCGCCGCCGATGACCAGGACGTCGAAGCGTCCTGCACTGGGTTGATCCGCCATGGAGCCTCGGTGCTTGAGTGGTCAGGGTGCGCCGGCGGGCTTTGGGCTGCAAGCGTGGGACCGTGCGGGTCGGCAGTGTTGCTGACGGAGGCAAGGAGTTGCGATAAATGGTGGGTCGAAGGGTGCGATGGGTATGGTGGAACTGGGAGCGTGAAATGGACGACATCAGAAATCTGCCTCCCGGGTCCGACGAGCCAGGTGGGCGTGCTGGCCGTTACCCCCTGCGGGTCGAGCATGCGGCGCCGGCGCTGATCGACGCCTGGACCGCACAAGATGGCTCGTCGCTGGATTTCTATGGACAGTTGATGGACGAGCATCCGCGCGCTGACCAGGCTCCGTTTGAATCCACTGGGCCCGTGTCGGAGGAGACGGCACGTTTCCAGGCCGAGCACCGGGCCACCATCCTGGCTTGGAATGCCTGGTTGGACGAGCACGGCATGCCCTGTGACGATCTCCGCAGGGGCTGATGGCTCGGTTCGATGTGTTCTTACCCCGGCGCGGGATGCTGCTGATGGATGTGCAGGCAGATCGGATGCGGGAAATATCGACCCGTATCGTCGTGCCTTTGATCCGCGTCGAAAACGGACACGTGCATGACGGCTACTCTCCCGTCTTTGAGATCGCCGGCGTAGCGCGGGCGATGGCCACCCACCTGCTGTTCTCGACCCAGGCGCGCCGTCTCGGGGCGCCGCTCGGCAACCTCGCCCAGCACCGGGACGACATCACCCGCGCGCTGGACCTTCTCTTCACCGGCTTCTAGGTTTTGGTCCATGTCCACTGAAGTCGAAACCGTCATCGCCCTCGCCCGTGCGTTCATGGGCGAGCGCATCACCGTCAACGCCGCGCTGCGGGAGCAGCACAGCCATGGCGAGGATACGCAGCCGCCGGTGCTGCCGGACGCGGTCGCGTTCGTCGAGTCGGGGCAGGAGGCGGCGAAGCTGCTTGGGCTGTGCCATCAGCATGGGGTGCCGGTGACGCCGTTCGGCGCCGGGACGTCGCTGGAGGGGCATGTGACCCCGGTGCGGGGCGGCATCTCGTTGGACCTGACCCGGATGAACCGGGTGCTGCAGGTCAATGCGGAGGACATGGACTGCCGGATCGAGGCCGGGGTGACGCGGCTGCAGCTGAACGCGCATCTGCGCGACCAGGGGCTGTTCTTCCCGGTCGATCCCGGGTCCGAGTGCACCATCGGCGGCATGTGCGCGACGCGGGCCAGCGGCACGGCCGCGGTGCGGTACGGGACGATCCGGGAGAACGTGCTGGGGCTGCAGGTGGCGCTGCCGGACGGGCGGCTGATCGAGACCGGGGGGCGGGTGCGGAAGTCGGCCACCGGCTACGACCTGACGCATCTGATGATCGGGTCGGAGGGGACGCTGGGGGTCATCACCGAGATCCAGCTTCGGCTGCATGGCATCCCGGAGGCGATGAGTGCGGCGATCTGCCAGTTCGACACGCTGCAGGGGGCGGTCGACAGCGTGATCGCCATCCTGCAGGTGGGCATCCCGATCGCCAGGATCGAGCTGCTGGACGATGTGCAGATGGCGGCGTGCATCGCGTTCTCGAAGCTCGATGGCTACAAAACCACGCCGACGCTGCTGCTGGAGTTCCATGGCACCGAGGCCGGGGTCGCGGAACAGGCGGCGATGGCGCAGGAGATCACGGCCGATCACGGCGCCAGCGGGTTCCAGTGGGCGACCGATGCCGAGGCGCGCAACCGGCTGTGGAAGGCGCGGCATGACGCGTACTGGGCGGCCCTGGCCTTGATTCCGGGGGCCAAGGGCATCGCGACCGACGCGATCGTGCCCATCTCGCGGCTGGCCGAGCTGGTGGTCGGCGCGAAGCAGGACATCCTGGCCTCGGGCCTGACCGCGCCGATCGTGGGGCATGTCGGCGACGGCAACTTCCACACCGTCATCCTCGTGCCGGACACGCCGGACGGCATCGACCAGGCCTGGGCGCTGGACAAGAAGATCGTCGCCCGCGCGCTGGCGCTCGGCGGCTCGTGCAGCGGCGAGCACGGGGTGGGCATCGGCAAGCGGGAGTTCCTGGAGGCGGAGCACGGCGTCGAAACGCTGGCGGTGATGCGCCAGATCAAGACGGCGATCGACCCGCGCGGCATCATGAACCCGGGCAAGCTGTTCCTGAATTGAACGACCCGGCCTCTGCCAAAAGCCTCGGCGAGACGCCCGACATCCACCGCACCGCCTCGGTCCGGCAGACGACCTTCGGGCGGTTCTGCGAGGTCGGCGCCCGCACCAAGGTCGCCGAGAGCGCGTTCGGGGACTACTCCTACGTCGTCAACGACAGCGACATCATCTACGCGACGATCGGCAGGTTCTGCTCGATCGCGGCGCATACGCGGCTCAACCCGGGCAACCATCCGCTGGACCGGGTGATGCTGAGCCATGTCAGCTATCGCAGCAGCGCCTACGGGCTGGGCCCGGACGACCCGTCGTTCTTCGATTGGCGGCGGAGCAGCCCGGTGACGCTGGGGCATGACGTCTGGATCGGACATGGCGCAGTCGTGCTGGCCGGGGTCAGCGTGGGCACCGGGGCGGCGGTCGGCGCCGGCGCCATCGTCACGAAGGACGTGCCGCCGTTTGCGATCGTCGTCGGCAACCCGGGGCGGATACTGCGCATGCGGTTCCCGGACCCGGTGATCGCGGCGCTGCAGCGCATCGCCTGGTGGGACTGGCCGCATGAGCGGCTGGGGGCGGCGATGCAGGATATCCGGCGCCTGGGGGCCGAGGCGTTCTGCGCGAAATACGACGGCGCTGGCGGCGATCGCACCGGGTAGCCCGGCCAGAAGCCCGGAGCGTCATCGTTTCAGGCTGCTTGGACCTGGAACGAGGTTCCGCGTTCTCCATCAAGCTCCAAGCGTCAGGCAAGCCTCCGGCGCAGCCGGGCCAGCGCCCCCGGAAGTGCCCGGACGCGCAGCACGCGGCCCTGGGCATCGTAGTCCTCGGACAGCACCCGGGCGCTTTCATACACCTCGCCGAGCAGCCCCTGCTTCGCGTAGGGCAACGACAGCTCGTCCTCGACCATGGCAGCCTCGAAGAAGGCGATGATCGTCTCCCGCAGCGCCGCCACGTCGTCCGGGCGGTGCGCGGACAGCATGATCGCGTCGGGATGCCGCGCCAGCAGAGCCTCCTCCCCGGCCTCGTCGACGCGGTCCATCTTGTTCAACACCAGAAGCGACGGCACGCCGTCGGCCCCGATCTCGCGCAGCACGCCGCGGCTGACCTCGAGCTGCGCCTCGTAGGTGGGGTCCGAGGCATCGACGACGAACAGCAGCAGCGACGCCTCCAGCGCCTCGGCGAGGGTGGAGCGGAACGAGGCGACCAGGTCGTGCGGAAGCTGCTTGATGAAGCCCACGGTGTCGGACACCAGCACGCGGGGCCGGGTCTCGGGCTGCAGCGTCCGGACGGTCGTGTCCAGGGTGGCGAACAACTTGTCCTCGACCAGCACCTGGCTGCCGGTCAGCGCCCGCATCAATGATGACTTGCCGGCGTTGGTGTAGCCCACCAGTGCGACGCGAAGCTGGTCGCGGCGGCCCGCCCGGCGCTGGTCGTTGTCGCGCTGCACCGCCTCCAGCTGTTCGCGCAGCTCTGCCAGGCGGTCGCGGATCTTGCGCCGGTCGAGGTCGAGGTCGGTTTCGCCCGCGCCCGGTCCGCGCTGGCGCCCGCCGCCTGCCGACGACTCGCGCATCCGGGGCGCCACGTATTTCAGCCGCGCCATCTCGACCTGCAGCCTGGCCTCCCGCGTGTTGGCATGGCGGTGGAAGATCTCGACGATCACGCCGGTGCGGTCCAGCACCTGGGCCCCGGTCGCACGCTCCAGGTTGCGGATCTGGCTCGGCGACAGCTCGTGATCGACGACGACGGTGTCCGGCTTAGGCAGGGCGCCCGGCTCGGGCTCGGGCGTGGCGGCCACGGGCGGGCGCGCGGCGTCGGCGAAGCGTTCGCGCG
This sequence comes from Rhodospirillales bacterium, assembly GCA_043740535.1. Classification (GTDB taxonomy): domain Bacteria; phylum Pseudomonadota; class Alphaproteobacteria; order Acetobacterales; family Acetobacteraceae; genus JBBROS01. The sequence goes on from JAYUCA010000594.1 coordinate 5,062, forward strand.
CCTTCGATTTGGGCGCCGGCGCCATCGACCCGATGCTGGCCGTGCCGCCGGTCAGTGCGGCCAGCTCCTCCAGCTTGCCGGCGCCGAGCAGCGACGCGGCGCCGGTGCCGTCGCGCCGCTGCGAGACGGTCCCGGCGACCTCGTAGCCGAGCGTCGTCACCAGACGGCCAAGCTCCTGCAGGCTGGCTTCATGCGCGGCGTCATCGACGTCCGGCAGCTGGATGCCGACGAGGATCGCGCGGGAGACGGGGGGCCGGGTTTCCATGCAGAAGGGGATAGCATGGATCGGCCCCGGCTACGCGGCTGCGACGGAGTCCTGCCAGGTGGGGCCGTCGCCTGCCACGGTGGTGCGGCGCATGTCCCGCACCTGGGTCGCATCGAACCGGCGCACCCGGTGCATGGTCTGCCGGTTGTCCCACATGACCAGGTCGAGCGGCTGCCAGCGATGCACGTAGACGAAGCCGGGCTGCGTGGCGTGCTCGTTCAGGTCGCGCAGGAACGACCGCGCCTCCGGTACCGGCCAGCCGATGATCGTGCCCGCGTGCGACGACAGGTATAGCGACTTCCGCCCGGTCTTCGGGTGCGTCCGCACCATGCGTTGGCGGACCGGCTTGAACATCATCCGTTCTTCCGCGGACAGGTCGTCGAACCCCAGCGCGCCGCGCGAGTAGATCAGCGAATGCTCGCACACCAGGTCCTGCACCTCGGCCCGGGTCTTGTCGTCCAGCGCGTCGTAGGCGGCGCGCATGTCGGCGAACTCGGTGTTGCCGCCTTCGGTTGCGACCTGGCGGCCCGAAAGGATCGAGTATTTCGCCGGGGTGGCGCGGAACGAGCTGTCCGAATGCCAGATCTGGTTGCCCAGGTTGAACATGCGTCGACGGTCGTCGCGCCCCAGCGGCCTGCCGTTCTGGTCGAGGTTCGAGACGTCGGCCATCCTGGTGCTCAGCCGGTTCTCGCCCTTCTTGCTGACGTTGCCGCCCGCCGTCTCCTCGAGGGCGCCGAAGCACTCGGTGAAGGCGATCTGCTGGTCGTCGGTAAGGTCCTGCGCCGGGAAGACCAGCACGGCATACCGGTCCATCCCCGCCTCGATCGCGGCGATCTGCTCGGCATCGAGCGGACGGGTGACGTCCAGCCCGGTGACGCGGCCGGCCAACGTGGGTCCGACCAGTTGGATCGATATGGCCATGTTCGCTCCCCTATGCCTGCGGGCAGTCTGCCATGTCAGGGGCGGCGCATAAACAAACGAATTGCCGTCGCGCGATGGAGCGTGATTGCTTCACGTTGCCCTACCCCGTCATCGCGAGCCCTTTGGCGAAGCGATCCAGGAGCCACACGCACCCGATCGACCGTGGATCGCTTCGCAAGGGCTGTATCCCTCCGGTGACGGCCACCTTCCATGCTCAC
>JAYUCA010000595.1:0-7032 GCA_043740535.1 Rhodospirillales bacterium
GGATGATAGCTCACAGCCGCCCGGGCACCAGATCGGCAATGGGGTCAGAGCAAAGTGCATATCTCAAGATATATGCACCAACCTTCCAAGCCAGACGGAGCAGCGGCTTTACCGGGTGCGGAAATCCGGTGCGAATGCCGGCATCGGGTCGAGACCGGCTATGGTCCGCGGGCGCCAAGCGTCACACTCCATCCGCTACTACCCGCCCGCCAACGCGGTCCGGACCGCCTCCGCTCGCGGAATTGGCGGAACGGCGCCGTAGCCGTTCGTGGACAGCGCCGCGGCGCAGGCGGCGTATCGGGCCGCGGCTTCCGGAGCGTCGCCCTTGATCGTCCGGGCCAGGAACGAGCCGCAGAACGTGTCCCCGGCGCCGGTGGCATCGACCGACCTGCACGGAAACGGCGGAATGCGGACGCGTCCGGCGGGGGTCGCGAGCAGGCTGCCGGCGGCGCCCATCTTCAGCACGACCACCGGTGGCCCCAGGCGCAGGTAGAAGTCGGCGACGGCGTCGGGGTCGGTCAGACCTGTCAGCGCCCCCGCGTCCTCCAGCCCCGGCAGCGCGATCTGCGCCATGCCGATGGCGGCGTGGATCACGGCGGCGGCCCGGCGTGCGGGCCAGAGGCGGGGGCGGTAGTTGGTGTCGTAGGCCACCTGCACCCCGGCGTCGCGGGCCAGGGCGATCGCCTCGAACACCGCGTCGGCCGCCGTCGTGGAGATCGCCTGGCTGATGCCCGAGGCATACAGGATTTTCGCCCCGCGGATCAGGCCGCGGTCCAAATCCGCCGGGGCAAAGCGGCTGGCCGCGGAGCCGTGCCGGTAATAGTGGAAGCTGTGCCCGGCCGCGCCGTGGTGCACCAGATAGATGGCGGTGGGCGCCTGCGCGTCGCGGCGCACCCCGGAGACGTCGACGCCCTCGCTGGCCCACAGGTCCATGAAGCTGTCGCCGGCGGGGTCCATGCCGACTGCGGTGAGGTAGGCGACGCGGACCCCCTGGCGGGCCGCCGCGATGGCGGTGTTGGAGGTGTCGCCGCCGTGGTTCTGCAGGAACAGTTGGCGGCCGTCCGGTCCCGCGGCCTGCTGGTTCAGCTCCAGCATCGGCTCGCCGATGCACACCAGGTCGGCCATCAGAGCAGGACTTGCCGGGCGGCGTCCTGGATGGCGGCCTTGTCGCCGGCGGCGATGCGGGCCGGGTCCACCAGCGCGCCGCCCAGGCCGACGAAGCGGGCGCCGGCCGCCAGGTAGGCGCCGACATCCCCAGGCCCGATGCCGCCCGTTGGGCAGAACACGACGCCAGGAAAGACGCTGGCCAGCGCCTTGATGTGGGCCGGGCCGCCGGCGGAGCTGGCCGGGAAGATTTTGACCACATCGGCCCCCGCGGCCAGCGCCGCGCGGACCTCGGTGGGCGTCATCGCCCCCAGCATCAGCAGCGCGCCCGCGGCACGGCACGGCGCGGCGAGCGCTGCGTCCACCCAGGGCGCGACCAGGAACTTCGCCCCGGCCGCCAGGCAGACGTCGGCGGTGGCGCGGTCCGGCACGGTGCCGGCGCCGATCAGCAGAGCCGGGTCCGCAGCCAGGGCGCGGATCAGCGCGGGCGCATCCGGCACGGTCATCGTGATCTCGAACACCCGCAGCCCGGCCTCGTGCAGCCAGCGCACCGCCGTCTCGGCCAACGCCGCCGTCGCAGTGCGCACCACCGGCACGACCCGGGCGGCGGCGAGTTGCTCCAGAAGCGTCATACGAACACCCGGCCCTTCAGCAGCAGCGCCACCAGCACGAACACCAGGCACACGACAACCACGATCGACAGGCCCCAGCGCAGCGTCATGTAGCCGCCCGGCACCAGCCCGGCCCGCGCCCCCCGCGCCTCGATGACCGTCAGCGCGATGAAGCCCGCGATCATCACCGGCAGGCTGATGATCGGCGCCCCCAGGAACGTGACGGCCAGCCCCGCCCAGCCGATCAGCGACGGCAGCACGCCCAGGCCGAAGCGGGCGCGCCGGGCCGCGACGGTCTGGGTGGCGCCCTCGTCCAACCCGAAACCCCAGTGCACGCCGCCCAGGAAGGCGAGGATGACGGCCGAATACCCGATCAGCCCCAGCAGGCACTTGTCCGCCCAGTTGCTGCTGGTCAGCGTCAGCGCGCCGGCGCCCAGGCCGACGAAGGGGATCAGTCCGGCCACCCCGAGCAGGATGGCGATCATCGGCACGGTGCGCATGGCCCTGGTTAGCGGTTTATCCGCCGCGGGGAAACCGTGCGCCCGGCGCGGTGCACGTTTCGCATCCGCCTTGTATAAGGCCGCATGGGTTTCGGGTTCGAGCTGTTCATCATCTTCCTGCTGGTCCTGCTCAACGGCGTGTTCGCGCTCAGCGAGCTGGCGCTGGTGTCCGTGCGGCGGGCGCGGCTGGTCGTGCTGGAGCGGCAGGGCGTGAAGGGCGCCGCGATCGCCCGGGTGCTGTCCGAGGACCCGCAGCGCTTCCTGCCGGCGGTGCAGATCGGCATCACGCTCGTCAGCGTGCTGGCCGGGGTGTTCGGCGGCGCCCGCATCTCGGGCCGGCTATCGGCCTGGTTCGAGACGTTCCCCATCATGCACCCCTTCGCCGAGACGCTGGCGCTGACGATCGTCGTCGTGCTGACGACCTACCTGACGCTGGTGGTGGGCGAACTGGTGCCCAAGCAGTTGGCGCTGCGGCACCCGGAGCGGGTGGCCGCCGCGATCGCCGGGCCGTTGTCGACGGTGGCGCGGATCGGGATGCCGATCGTCTGGCTGCTGGGCAAAAGCTCCAACCTCGTGCTGCGCCTGTTCGGCCACCACAACGAGGAACGGGCCGGCGTCACCGAGGAGGAGTTGAAGGCCGTGCTGGCCGAAGGCGCGCAGGAGGGCGTGCTGGAGACGGAGGAGCGCGACATGATCGAGCGCCTGCTGCGCCTGGCGGACAAGCCGGTGCGGGCGATCATGACGCCGCGGAACGAACTGTCTTGGATCGACCGGACCGACGTGAATGCCGACATCGCCGCCGCGGTGCGGGCGGCGCCGCACAGCCGGCTGGTGGTGTGCGACGGCGCCGTGGACAACGTGGTGGGCGTGGTGCGGGCCAAAACGATGCTGGACCGCATCCTGGCCGGCGGCGACCTGTCGATCGGCGCGGTCTTGCAGAAGCCGATGGTGATCCCGGATACGGCGACGGCGCTGGACGCGCTGGAGCGGCTGAAGGGCGACACGATCGGCCTGGCCCTGGTGATGGACGAGTACGGCAGCTTCGAAGGCGTCGTGACCGCGCGTGACGTGCTGCAGGCGATCGTCGGCGACGCGCTGGAACCGCCGCCCGACCCCTCGGCGCCCGACGCGATGGCCGGCCCGATGCTGCTGGACGGCGCGATGCCGGTCGACGAGATCAAGGCACGGCTGGAACTGCCCACGCTGCCCAGCGAAGGCGCCTACCACACGCTGGGCGGCCTGCTGCTGGCGCTGCTGCGGCGGGTGCCGAAGGCCGGCGACCGCATCGTGTTCGCCGGCTGGCGGTTCGAGGTGGTGGAGATGGACGGCCGCCGCGTATCCCGCGTGCGGGCGATGCCCGAGCCTGCAGCCGAGGTCTGATGCCGAAGGCCGTCGCAGGCCGGGCACCGCGCCGACAATTGCTAACTTGTGATCACATGATAGGCATGAGTTAACGCCTCACGGTTTTGTGACCGCGAGGAGAAGTGATGACAGTTTTTACCGTCGGGTCCGGCAAGGCATTCGCGACCATCGCCGCCGCTGTGGCGGCTTCCACAACCGGTGACACCATCGACGTCAGTGCCGGCACCTATACCAACGATTTCATATCCATCTCGCACGACCTGACCATCGAGGCGGCCGGTGGCCCGGTGACGCTGGTCGCCACGCAAAGCCCGCCGAACGGCAAGGCGATCATCGACGAGGGCGGCGCGGGCGTGGCGGTGACCCTGACCGGGCTGGACCTGTCGGGCGCCGTCGTGGCGGACGGCAACGGGGCTGGCGTGCGCTACGAAGGCGGCACGCTGACGATGAACGGCGACACGGTGCACGGCAACCAGGACGGCATCCTGGCGAACCCCGACGCCGCCGGGTCGATCACGATCAACGGCTCCAGTTTCTACGGCAACGGCGCGGGCGACGGCTACACCCACAACATCTACATCGGCGCCATCGCCAGCCTGACGGTCGAGAACAGCACTGTCACAGGCGCGGTGGTCGGGCATGACATCAAAAGCCGGGCGGCCGCCACCACCATCATCGGCAACACCATCACCGATGGCCTAGCCGGCACCGCCAGCTACGAGATCGACCTGCCCAACGGGGGCGCCGGCCTGATCAGCGGCAACATCATCGAGAAGGGCGCCAACGCGCAGAACCCCATCGCCATCAGCTTCGGCGCGGAGGGCAACCTGTACGCGAACTCCAGCCTGGTCGTCACCGGCAACACCATCCTGAACGACGAAACGGCTCACCGCACGCTGCTCGTCAACAATTACAGCGGCGTGGCGGCCGCCATCGGCAACAACGCCATCTACGGCTGGGGAACGCTCGTCAGCGGCTTGGCCACCACGACGGCCAACACTGTGCTCTCGACCGAACCGGCCTTGTCCACGCTGACGCCCGCGGTCGCCGGGTCGGTGGTCAGCTACACCGACGTCGTATCGGGCCAAACCGGCCAATCGTCCCTCGCTGCGCCTGCCGCAGGCGGCCCCTCCTATCTGCAAGGCCAGTATATCTGGTCCGGCGCGGACAGCGTGGCGATCTCGACGGCGACGCCGAACGTCTTCCTGAAGGGCGGCAGCGGCGGGGACGCCTTGGCGGTCTCGTCGGGCCAGAACGTGCTGGACGGCGGCGCCGGGTCGAACTTCCTGGTGGGAGGAACGGGGCTCGACACCTTCTTCGCCGATGCCCGTGGCGGCGCTACGGTATGGAGCACGGTCGTCAACTTCCACGCCGGCGACGCGGCGACGCTGTGGGGCTTCGTGCCTGGCGTGTCCAGCTATGCCTGGGACCAGGCGGCCAGCGGCGCCGACGGCTACCAGGGGGCGACCCTGCGCGGCGTGCTCGGCGCCGGCGGGCCGACCGCGTCGCTGACCTTCTCGGGCCTGGGCGTTGCGCAGGCGGCGGGCCTGCAGATCTCGACGGGATCCGCGGGTGGGGCGCCTTACCTGCTGATCCAGAACCCCGGCGTCTGACAGGGATGGCGAGGCGTCGGCCCTGGGCTATCGCGCCTGCATGACCGGCATCCGCGCGGTTGCCGGCGCGTGGATGGCCGGGTCTGGGCCCACGGCTGTCCGGTTTAAGTAGATGTTCAATAACAATATACTAACGTCACGACCGGGCTTGGCAGCCAAAACCAATAACGGAAATATATGCGCGAACGCCCAAGTTCCGGTCCGCTGAACCGCGTGGATCGCCGGATCAAGTCCGGCGATGACATGGTCGCGCTCAACAACCGGAATCGGACAGCCGTGCGCGCTGACCCGGCCATGACGCTGATGCAACGGAGAACGGCCTTATGCGTTCCCCCTGGGCGTCAGCCGGTGCCCGCCCCCACGCTGGCGCCGGCGCGGATCTCGCCCGTCGCGGGCATCGGCTGGTCGGTGCGGTGCACCAGGAAGATCGTCGCCATCGAGATGAGCACGGACACCATGGCGGAGAGGCAGAGCGTCGCGATCCCGGTCCGCCCCGCGGCGACCCGCCGAACCGCCGCCCTCGTTCCACCCGCGATGCGCACTTCGTTCATGGCCGCCTCCTGGCGCCTATTGGCACGTGACGGGCGCAGCATGGCGGGGTGAACGATCGTGCGCTGTGACGCGCGTCACCAGTGGGCAACGGGCACCGTCAGAAATGCAGCGCCGTGGCCTGCACCACCAGCGGCAGCGCCCGCACCATCGCCAGCACGTCCTCGGGCACCTTCTCGTCCACCGACACCAAACAGATCGCATCGCCGCCCGGCGCCGCGCGGCCCAAATGGAAGGTGCCGATGTTGATCCCGGCCTCGCCCAGCGTCGCGCCGAAGCGGCCGATGAAGCCGGGCTTGTCCTGGTTCGTCACGTACAGCATGTGCCGCCCGAAATCGGCCTCCACCTTGATGCCCTTGATCTCCACCAGGCGGGGGCTGCTGCCGGCGAACAGCGTGCCGGCCACCGAGCGGGTCAGCCGGTCCGTCGTCACCGTCACGCGCACCAGGGTCTGATACTCGCTCGGCCGGTCATGCACGGTCTCGGCCACGTCGATCCCCAGCTCCCGCGCCAGCACCGGGGCGTTGACCATGTTGGCCCCGGCCATCACCGGCGCCATCAGCCCGGCCAGCACCGCGGCGCTCAAGGGCCGTTGGTTGACGTGCGCCGCCTGGCCCTCGTACTCGATCGCCACGCTGCGGATCGTGCCATCGCCCGCCAGCGTCATCTGCCCGGCGAACGCCCCCAGCAGGCGGCACAGCTCCATATAGGGTTTCAACCGCGGCGCATCTTCGGCCGAGACCGACGGCATGTTGATCGCGTTCGATACCGCCCCGGTCAGCAGGAAGTCGCTCATCTGCTCGGCGACCTGCAGCGCCACGTTCTCCTGCGCTTCGGCCGTCGCCGCGCCCAGATGCGGCGTGCAGACGACGTTGTCCAACGCGAACAAAGGGCTGTCCGTCGCCGGCTCCGTCTCGAACACGTCCAGCGCGGCGCCCGCCACCTGGCCGGACAGCAGCGCCTCCTCCAGCGCCGCCTCGTCGATCAGGCCGCCGCGGGCGCAGTTAATGATCCGCACGCCCTTCTTGCAGGCGGCGATCGCCGACCGCGACAGGATGTGCCGCGTCGCGTCCGTCAGCGGCGTGTGCAGCGTGATGATGTCCGCCCGGGCCAGCAGCTCCGCCAGCTCAACCTTCTCCACCCCCAGGTCCAGCGCCCGCTTCTCGGTCAGGAACGGGTCGTACGCCACCACCCGCATGTGCAGCCCGATCGCCCGGTCCGCGACGATCGAGCCGATGTTGCCGCAGCCCACCAGGCCCAGCGTCTTGCCGGTCAGCTCCACGCCCATGAAGC
>JAYUCA010000596.1:0-3111 GCA_043740535.1 Rhodospirillales bacterium
CACGCCGGATCGGCACCTCGTGGCGCTTGCCACCCTTGCCCTGGCGGATCGTGACCACACGCCCGGCCAGGCTCACGTCCGTAAGCATCCGGCGAGGGCCGCGGAGCAGAGTTGGTCAGGCTGCGACAGCGCTGCCTTGATTGACGGTCTGCCAGTTCCACGGGAGCAACTCGTGCAGGCGTGAGGCGGGGTGGTCTGCGATGCGGCGGAGCACGTCGGCGAGCCAGGCGCGTGGGTCGACGTTGTTCAGCTTGGCCGTGATGATGAGCGAATACATGGCCGCTGCCCGTTCGCCGCCCCGGTCTGATCCGGCGAACAGCCAGGCTTTTCTGCCCAGGGCCACACCCCGCAACGCCCGTTCGGCGGCATTGTTCGTCAGGCAGATCCGGCCGTCATGCAGGAACCGGCTGAACGTGTCCCAGCGTTTGAGCATGTAGTCCATCGCTTTGCCGACATCGGCGTGGCGGGACATCTTTGCCCGGGCAGCGCGCATCCAGCTTTCCAGCTCAGTCACCAACGGTGCCACGTGAGCCTGCCGTATGGCCAGACGCTGTTCGGCCGGCAGCCCGTTGATGGTGCGCTCGGCGTCAAAGATGGCGTCGATGCGCCGCACCGCCTCGGCCGCGAGTGGAGCGTGCGCGAGTTGCGCCAAGTCAAACAGCTTGCGCCGTCCATGGCTCCAGCAGCCGGCCTCGGTCACCGGACCCGGTTTGCGTCCGGGATGGTAAAGCTCGCCGAACCCGGCATAGGCGTCGGCCTGCAGAATGCCGGCATACCCAGCGAGGTGCCGCTGCGGATGTTCGCCCCGGCGGTCGGGTGAGTAGTAGAACAGCGCGGCTGGTGGTGCCGGGCCAGCAAACGGGCGATCGTCGCGCACATAGGTCCACAGCCGTCCGGTGCTGGTCTTGCCCTTTGCCAGCACCGGCACGGTCGTGTCGTCGCCGTGCAGGCGCTCGGCCGTCATTACGTGCGCCCGGATCAGCGCGACCAAGGGCGAGAGGTTGGCCGTGCAAGCCCCCACCCAGTCGGCCAGGGTGGACGTGTCGAGCTCGATGCCTTCCCGGGCAAAGGTCTCGCTCTGGCGGTTCAGCGGCAAGTGCTGAGCAAACTTCGCGTCCAGGATCGTGGCCAGCAGCTCGGGGCCGGCACGTCCGCGCGCAATCGGGTGGAACGGTGCCGGCGTTTGGCTGACGGTCTCGCACGCCCGGCAGCTGAACCGCTCGCGCACGGTCTGGATCACCTTCCAGCGCCGGGGCACCACCTCCAGGGTCTCGGTGATATCCTCACCAAGCTTGGACAGCTTGCCGTTGCAGCACGGACAGGCGGTCGGGCCCGGGATCACCACCCGCTCGCGCGGTAGGTGCGCCGGCAATGGACCGCGCACCGGCTTGCGGCGGACCGGACGACGCCCCGCACGTTCGGCGGCATCTGGATCGAGAACCGCCTCGTCCTCGGCAGCCGTGGCCTCGAGCTCCTCCAGTTGCAGCTCCAACTGGTCCAGCAGCTTGCTGCCGCGTTCGGAGGACGCGCCGAACTGCTCGTGCCGCAGCTTGGCGATCAGCAGCTTCAAGTGCGCCACCATCGCCTCGGCGCCCGATGCACGGGCTTCAGCCTCGCGGCGCGCCAATTGCTCGGCCGCCAGTGCTGCACGCAGCGCGGCGATGTCATTCGGAGCGGGATCGGAGGCGATCGGCATAGCATCGATTCAACCACACCGGTCGACGGCTGTGTACCCCTTTCTGAGGCTTGCCGGGTCATCCGGCCATCTCCGGCCGCCAGGTCCTCTGCGGATTGCGCCAGTCAATCCCGTCCAGCATGTAGCCGAGTTGGGAGGCCGAGATCGCCACGCATCCATCTACCGGCGATGGCCACAGGAAACGGCCACGCTCCAGCCGCTTGGCATACAGCGACATCCCAAGACCATCGTGCCAAAGGATCTTCACCAGATCCCCGCGGCGCCCCCGGAACACATAGAGGTCGCCGGCATGCGGGTCGCGCTGCAACGCCTCTTGCACCTGCAACGCCAGGCCGTTCATGCCACGGCGCATATCCGTATGGCCGTTGGCCAGCCAAACCCGCACTCCGCTCGGCGGGACGATCACCGGCGCACCGCGCTCATCACCCGCCGCAACGTCGCCAGCCCGACATCCGCCCCCACCCGGATGCAAGTCCCGTCCGGCAGTGTGATCTCGACCCGGGCTGCCTCGGCGGCCACTGCCTGTAGCGGCGCCACCGGAGCCGGAGGGTCCGCGGTGATCCGCATCGGCAGGAACGTCGGCATCGGCTCCGGCACCAACTCGCCGCGCCGCACCTGGCCGCGCCAGTTCCACAGCAGGCCCCGGCTGACCTCGTGCCGACGTGCGACGTCAGCGAACAAAGCGCCAGGCTGCTCCACCTCGGCCACGATCCGGAGCTTCTCCTCCAGCCGCCAGCGGCGACGGCGTTCAGCCCCAGTGATGATCTCCATCCAGTAACCCACCCCTGTCCTTAACGGCGCTCGTACGAACACCCTTAAGATCACCCGCCATCATCAAACCGGGTAGGCGGCCCTCGCCGGGCGGATACGGCGGAGCTGCCCCCCGTGCTGTACCTGCCCGGCGTGGGGCGAGAGGTGCTTCGCGGTGCCGAGGACTGCCCGCCCGCGCTGGCGCTGCTGGTCTGGTTCGCCGTCGCCGGCGCCTTCTTCGGCCAACCCAGGCAGGCCCGCGATTGGACGCTGCGCGGCTTCCTGGCGGGCCAAGGCAGCCCCGTGGGCCTCGACGTGCCCGAGGACGCCGCGACCCGCACGGCGCTCGCGCGCGCCGCCGCCCGCCTGTTCGCCGAGCCGGCCGCGGCCCTGCTCGGCCGCCAATGGGATGCGGCGGCGCTGGACGGCCTGCTGGTCGAGGACCCGGACGCCGACATGCTGGCATGGATCGACGGCGCGCTGACGCCGGCGAGCGATCCGGACCGGTTCGCGGCGTTCGCCGGGTTGGCGGCCAAGCGGTTCGGGTTCGACCCGCGCAAGAGGAGCCGGGAGGACGCGGCGGGGCTGCTGGCCCGGCGCGAGAGGAACTGGACCAAGGTGTGGGACCGCTTCGCCGGAGGGGAGGCAGGGCACGGCGAGGTCGT
>JAYUCA010000597.1:0-2619 GCA_043740535.1 Rhodospirillales bacterium
CAACCCCGTCCGCCGGGCGATAGCCGATATGCCCGCGCCTTGCCGGTGTAGATCAAGGATCATCACAATCTCCCCCAGTCGGACCACCAGCTCGCCTCCGTTGAAGAGGCAAACTGACCATCAATCACCGACTCACCCGTTCCCTACCCGCAGGCCGAAGCCACTCAGGCAAACTGGGGAATTTTCAATCGGCACTTCTGGGGAGTTTCATTCCGGCACCTACAGCGTTCTTCACGCCCAACGGCCGCGAGGTCTGGGTCAGCGTGCGCGGCGAGGATTACATCGCGGTGCTGGACGGCAAGACATTCATGGAGAAAAGCCAGATCAAGGTGCCGAACGGGCCGGGCATGGTTATCTTCTCGCCCGACGGCAAGCTTGGCTACGTCGTCTCGAGCTTCACGCCCGAGACGGTCGTCATCGGGACCGCCGACCACAAGATCGTCGGGCGGGTAAAGCAGGAGAGCCCGCTCTCCCCGGACGTTGCCGCGACGCCGGACGGCAAGCAGGTGTGGCTGACGCTGAAGGACGTGGGCCGCACGATGGTGTTCAACGCCGTGGCGCCGTTCAACGTGCTGAAGGTGCTCGACACCGGCCCCATCACCAACCACGTCAACATCGTCCGTAACGCGCACGGGCAGTTCGCCTATGTGACGGTGGGCGGGCTGAACCGGGTGAAGGTGTTCCGCACCGACGACTACAGCCAGGTCGCGACCATCGACGTGGGGGCGCTGCCGCATGGCATCTGGCCCTCGGGCGACGGCACGCGGGTGTATGTGGGGCTGGAAAACGCGGACGGCGCAGCGGTCATCGACACGCTGGAGAACAAGCTGATGGCGACCATCCCGCTGGGTCAGGGGCCGCAGGGCGTGGCCTACGTGCCGGGCGCGGTGCCGGAGGGGCCGGGCACGCGGAATCTGGTGCCGCTCGGCGTGGCGGCAAACTCTGCCCAGCTCAGCCTCGGTGCGCCGGGCGCCAAGCCTGCCACGCAGGTGACGCTGTTCGACCAGGGCCTGGTGCAGGTTCTGCAGGCCGGCGCAACCGGGCTGGAGCCGCGCAGGCCCTACATCCTCGCGCTGTCGACCGAAGCCGGCGGCGGCACGCTACAGCCCCTCGCAGCCTTCATGACCAACCCGGCCGGCGCTGCGGTCGTCAACGCCATCGGGCCGATCCGGCAGCTCGTCCAGGCCGACCCTGGCCCGGCGCGGCGCTGGCTGGTCATCGCGTCCGGCACCGCTGCGGCCCCGGGCGCTGCCGTGCAGATCCAGCAATAAAGATGCTGGCGGGCGCGGAATAAACCGAGCCCGCCATCGTCCATGCCGTGTGATCCCTGAATACGGAGGATATCCCATGAAGCAACTATCGATACTCGCAGCCCTCGCCTTCACCGCCATCGCCGTACCCGCGCTGGCCGAGACCCCCGCCAACCTGGCGCGCCAGCACCTCGACGCGGTCGCGGCCGGCGACGTGGCCAAGATCACTGCGCAATACAACGCGTCCACCACCCTGCATTGGGTCGGTGGCCCGCTCAACGGCACCTTCATCGGGCCGCAGCAGCTGGCCGAGGTGTGGGGCAAGTTCGCCAAGGCGCAGGCCCCTCTGAAGCCGGCCATCAAGGACATGAAGGAGAGCGGCAACCCTGCCGGCACGACCGTCACCGCCGACGTCGTGTTCACTGGCAAGAACACCCTCAAGATCCGCTATGTCATGCTGTATCGTGGTGACATGCTGGTCGACGAGGTGTTCCAGATCGACCCCAAGATGGCCGAGTAGGACCTGTTGGGCGGCCGGGTCGGGCCGCCCACTGCCCGCATGAGCAGGATCGCCGCCCTCCTCGAACCGCAGATCCCGGCGCTGCGCCGCTACGCCTTCGCGCTGACCCGCGACCACACGGCCGCCGACGACCTGGTGCAGGACACGCTGGAGCGCGCCATCAGCCGGTGGCTGCTGCGGGCCGGCGATGCCGAGCTGCGCGCCTGGTTGTTCGCGATCCTCCACAACCTGTTCATCGACGGGCAGCGCGCCCATCGCCGCCGGCCCCTGCATGATACGCTGGACGACGAGACGGACCAGGCCGCGACACCCGCCACCCAGGAAACCGCGTTGATCGACCGCGACATGCTGGCGCAGTTCGGCGCATTGTCGCAGAAGCACCAGGCCGTGCTGCTCCTGGTCGGCGTCGAGGGCCTGGCCTACGCCAGCGTTGCGCGCGTGCTCGGGGTGCCGCTCGGCACGGTCATGTCGCGGCTTAGCCGGGCAAGGGAACAGTTCCGGCGGTTGCTGGACGCCGAACGGCCCGCAAGGCCGGATCTAAGGAGAGTGAAGTGACTGACCCCGTGGTGCCGGGCACGCCGATCGGCGCGGACGACCTGCAAGCCTGGGCCGACCAACGCCTGCCCCAGGACCGGCTCGCTGCCATGCAGCTGTATCTCGCGGCCCATCCGGACGTGGCCGGGCGTCTCGATCGCTATCGCCAGCAGGATGCCGCGCTGGCAGCGGCGCTTCAGGCAAAATACGAGGAACCCATTCCGAACAGCCTGCGCATTGAAACGCTGCTGGCGTGGCACCGTGGCCGCGTGGTTACCAGCCTGGCCCGCGCCGCCTCCGTCATCCTGGTGGCCG
>JAYUCA010000598.1:0-1512 GCA_043740535.1 Rhodospirillales bacterium
ACCGTCTCCACTTCGGTGCGGATCAGGCTGTCCAGCTCGCCCAGCTCGATCAGCCACTTGCCCATGAGGCCAAGGGCCGCGTCTCGCGAGCCGAGATCGTGGGGCAGGCTGTCCGAGAACCATTTTGCGCCGGCAAGGGCTTGGCACGCCTTGGATTTGCCGATGCCTTGATACCCCTCAAGCACCAGCAGCGAGTCAAACTTGACGCCGGGCCGGAACACGCGGCGCACAGCGGCGACCAGGAACTTGCGCCCCACCGCCTCGTGATAAGCGTCGTCTGGCGTGCCGAACGCTTTGTGCAGCCATGTGGCGACCCTTGGCTTGCAGTCCCATGCAAGCCCACGCAGCCAATCGGCTACCGGGTGGAACCGCACGGACATGGCGGCGCCGACCATCGCCTGCTCTATCGTGGCCGACACGAACCGGGAGGACCAGACGCGCTGCATGTAGCCGAGCATCAGGGCGATGTCAGCAGACTGCCACGGACGCGGGTATGGACCAGGCATGCCGGCGGCGCCATCTTCGTAGGCGGGAGGCGACCTGGTGATGACTTCTTCGCCGGTGAACTCGTTGTAGGACACGATGCCGGCTATGGCGGGATCGTTGCCGAGGATCACCATGGCGTTGGCGACGGTGTGCAGGTATGCGCCCTTGTCCGATTTCGCGAGGCGGGCGATCCAGTCGGACGACACGAGACGGAACGGAATCATGGGGCGGTCATCCGGCACGGGCCACCCCGGCGCGCTGGCCTGCATGCAGGCCGGATTTGATCGTGGCCCGCGCTTCCGGCGTCGGAATGCCGCGGCGCTGAGATGCTGCCTCTAGCGCCTGCGTCGCCTCGATCATGTGCAGCGCGCCAGAGGCGCACCAGCGCCCGAGTCGGTAGGCCTGGCGGTTTAGCATGTCATTGGCAGCGCCGCTCGCGGCCGTCTCAACGGCGTGCATGGATTCGATGACCACGACGCGGGCGCGCTCCTCGCTGGGCACGAAATGGCGCAGCGTGGGTTCCGGCGGCGGACGGAGCATCGTTGCCAACCACGCCGGGATCGGCGGCGGCGATAAATCCCATGGCGCGATTCTCCACCCGTAAGACCCGCCGGTGACGGGGTGGCGGCTCGGGGGAACCATGATGGCCTGCCGTCCTCGGTGCGGGTCCAGCCCGGGCGCTGGCGATCCTGACTGGCCGCGCAGCGGCTCGCCATGGTGATGGAAGAACAGCGCGGCCCCACCTGATCCGCCCGTGCGCGTCATCGGACGCGGGGGTATCTCGCCGTGCTTGGCAGTGAGGGCTGCCATGGCGGCGAACCCGTCATGCTGGTGCGTGCCGGGCCGGTCGATGTCCATCACGAACAGGCGGGACGGCCCGCAGACGACGCGCCACCCGCACCCGCGGTATGCGGCGCACCACCGCTCAATGATGTCGAGATCGGACGTTGCGGCGGCGGCGGCGCCCTTGAATGCGCCAGCCTTGCTGGTTTTTGAGCAAGGATAAATTTTCCAATCAAGCAGCGC
>JAYUCA010000599.1:0-1962 GCA_043740535.1 Rhodospirillales bacterium
GAGCGTCCGGCCAAGAAGCCGCGCGTGACGATATACGCGGCCCGCCCGGGCGTCGTGATCGGCAAGAAGGGCCAGGACATCGAGGTTCTGCGCAAGGACCTGGCGAAGATGGCCAAGGCCGAGGTCAGCCTGAACATCGTCGAGATCCGCAAGCCCGAGATCGACGCGACGCTGGTGGCCGAGAACATCGCCCAGCAGCTGGAGCGCCGGGTCGCGTTCCGCCGCGCGATGAAGCGTGCGGTGCAGTCGGCGATGCGCCTGGGCGCGCAGGGCATCCGCATCAACTGCGGCGGACGCCTGGGCGGCGCCGAGATCGCGCGGACCGAGTGGTATCGCGAAGGCCGGGTGCCGCTGCACACGCTGCGGGCGGACATCGACTTTGGTGTGGCCACGGCCAAGACGACATATGGCACATGCGGCGTGAAGGTCTGGATCTTCAAGGGCGAGATCCTGACGCACGACCCGATGGCGCAGGATCGCCGCGCGGCCGAGCAGGCGCCGCAGCGTTAAGGATATCGAAAAATGCTGTCTCCGAAGCGGACCAAGTACCGCAAAGCCCATAAGGGCCGTATCCATGGCCTCGCCAAGGGCGGCACCGTGCTGAACTTCGGCGCGTTCGGCCTGAAGGCGCTCGAGCCCGAGCGCGTCACGGCGCGGCAGATCGAGGCGGCGCGCCGTGCGATCACGCGGTCGATGAAGCGGGCCGGGCGGGTGTGGATCCGCATCTTCCCGGACGTGCCGGTGTCGCAGAAGCCGGCCGAGGTCCGCATGGGCTCCGGCAAGGGCAGCCCGGAGTTCTGGGTGTGCCGGGTGAAGCCGGGCCGCATCATGTTCGAGATCGACGGGGTGTCGGTCGAGCTTGCGAAGGCGTCGTTGGCGCTGGGCGCGGCGAAGCTGCCGATCCGCACGAAGTTCATCACCCGGATCGGGGAAGGCTGATCATGACCAAGCCGGCCGATATCCGACTGAAGAGCACGGACGAACTGGGGACGATGCTGCTGGACCTCCGCAAGGAGCAGTTCAACCTGCGTTTCCAGGCAGCGACTGGGCAGACCGAGGGCGTGGGCCGCGTGCGCAAGGTGCGCCGCGACATCGCCCGCGTGAAGACGATCCAGGCGGAGCAGAAGCGCTCCGCCATCAAGTCCGGCGGCGCTGCCGCCACAGAGAAGTAGAGGAGTAGGGCGATGCCGAGGCGCGTCCTGACAGGGCGAGTGACGAGCGACAAGCAGGACAAGACCATCACGGTCCTGGTCGAGCGGCGCATCATTCACCCGCTGTACAAGAAGTTCATCCGCCGGTCGAAGAAGTATGCGGCGCATGACGAGCTGAACGTCTGCAAGACGGGCGACATGGTGCGCATCGAAGAGTGCCGCCCGATCAGCAAGAACAAGACCTGGGTGGTCGTGGAGCAGAACGGCGCCGCCGTCGAGCGTCCGGCCGGGTTCTCGGCGCCGGCCCCGCGGGTTCCGCACGCATCGGCGCCCGCGGCCGAAGCGCCCGCGGCTCAGGCATAGGGAGGCGGGTCGATGATCCAGGTCGAATCCAATCTTGAGGTTGCCGACAACTCCGGCGCCCGGCGCGTGCAGTGCATCAAGGTGCTTGGCGGGTCCAAGCGCAAGACGGCATCCGTCGGCGACGTGATCGTGGTGTCCATCAAGGAGGCCATTCCGCGCGGCAAGGTGAAGAAGGGCGACGTGCACCAGGCGGTGATCGTGCGGACCTCGTTCCCGGTGCGTCGCGCCGATGGCAGCGCCATCCGCTTCGACCGCAACGCGGCCGTGCTGATCAACAAGGCGCAGGAGCCCATCGGCACCCGTATCTTCGGACCCGTGGTGCGTGAGCTGCGCGGCAAGAAGTTCATGACGTCATAGAACCCCGCCGAAAGGACATACGTCCCGATCATGATCCGCCGCTTGACCTCGGGCCCGAAGCCGGCGGCGCGCGTCGCCTCGTACATCGCAT
>JAYUCA010000600.1:0-2409 GCA_043740535.1 Rhodospirillales bacterium
ACCCGCCGCACCACCGACGCAGCCGTCGCCGCCATCATGGCCGACGATGCCGCGCTGTCGCTGCAGCTGCGGCTGATCGACCGGTTCGGCAACAACGGCATCATCGCCGTGGTGCTGGGGGAACGGCGGGACGACGCCATGCACGTCACCGACTGGCTGATGAGCTGCCGCGTGCTGAAGCGCGGCGTGGAGGCGGCCACGCTGAACCTGGTCGCCGCCGAAAGCCGCCGGCTGGGCGCCAGCCGGGTCACTGGCGAGTATCGCCCCACCGCCAAGAACGCCATGGTGCGGGACCACTACGCAAGCCTCGGCTTCGTCCCGGCGGGTCAGGACCCGGACGGCGCCACCCGCTGGTCGCTGGACCTGGCGGCGTTCCGGCCCCAGACCGTGCAGATGCGCTTCGAGCCGCCGCCCACCCCGCCAGCAGGGACCGTCCCATGACCCCAGACCAGATCCTCCATGACCTGACCGGCATCTTCCGCACGGTGCTCGACGACGACGCCCTGGTGCTGACGCCCGAAACCACGGCCGCCGACGTGCCCGGCTGGGACTCGATGGCCCACATCACGATCGTCGTCGAAGCCGAACGCTATTTCGGCATCAAGGTCCGCACCGCCGACATCGAGGAGATGCGCAACGTCGGCGACTTCATGCGATTGATCGCGGCGAAGAAGGGATAGCAGCGGGTTCACCGCGCCGCGGCCACGATGGCGGCGATTCGGGCGACGTCGGCGGGGTGGGCGGCCACCCAGGCCGTCTGCGCGGCCTCGTTCCGGGCGCCGCTTTCGTCCACCGTCGCGGGGGTCAGCATGGCGCCCAGGTCCGCCGGGGCGTCACTGCCCAGCATGCGCTGGATCATCAGCGTGCCCAGCGCCGGGCGGAAGTGCACGGTCTCGAAGAACCAGCGCAGCGCATGGCTGGTGTCGCCCGGGGGGGGCAGGCTCTCGGTGGTGTAGGGCGAGTAGCCGTCGAAATCCCACAGCGTGGTGTAGGCGTCGCCGCCGGTCTCGGCCGCCGCGTCGGCCACCAGCCGCGCGAGGTCCCGCCGCCAGGCCTGCATGGGCGCCGACAGGCCGAGCTGCCGGCGCACCTCCATCTGGTCCGCATGGGCCGGGGTGATCGCCACGACGACCTTCGCCCCCGCCGCCCGAGCGGCCAGGATCGCCGTGCGCACGCCGTCGATCTCGACCCGCTTCTCCCGCTGCCAGCGCAGGATGTCGCGGGCCTTCTCGATGTCCTTCTGGCCGAACAGCGCCGCGGCGCCGTCTGACGCCGTCCAGCGCATGAACCGCGCGCCCACGTCGAATCCGGCCGCCGTCTGCACGTCGACGGTGCTCCGCTCCTGCCCCAGCAGCGTCCTCACGCTGTCGGTCAGCGCCGGCAGGGACAGCAGCGCGAACACCCAGTCCTGCGCCCGGCCCAACTGGTAGCCAGGGTTAGGTGAGCCGTCCGCCCCCACCCGCATCCGTGGCTCGAACGCGTACATGGCCGCCGTCGCGGCGGTCAGCCGCCCACGCGGACTCACCATCGAGTCCTCGAACGCCACGCACATCACGACCAGGCCCGGTTTGGCCAGCGCCAGCGTGTGGCGCAGGAAATGCGCCTCTCCATCCAGGCTCGATCCGTCGATGCCCATGTTGAACACGGGGCGCCGCGCCTGGGGCCAGGCCGGGCTGTCCGGGTCGAAGCCGATGTTGGTGGTGGAGCTGCCGAGCAGCACCGTCGACGGGTGCATGTGTTCCACCCGGTATGGCTTGCTCAGCCGCGGCCGGTCGGCCGCCGCCAACTTCCGCGCCGTCAGGTGCGGCGCCGTCGGCGTGCCGATGATCCCGTACGGATCGACCAGCCCGCAGAACAGCGCCACCGAGCCCAGCAGCGCCAGCAGCGACAGCGCCAGCGCGCGCAGGTAGCGCAGGGCGGTCGCGGGTTGTGCCGGCATGCCGGTCAGAACTGCCAATACAGGAACTCGGTGACCTCGCCCAAGGTCAGGAAGCCGAGCATCCCCGCCGCCGCCGTCAGCATCGCCCAGCGCGGCGTCGGCTGCCAGCGCAACCGTTCCATCAGCCGCGGCAGCCAGGCCTGGGCCGGGTTTGCGGCCGGAAGCTGCAGCGCCGGCTGGTAGTCCCGCATCACCTGCAGCACGTTCGGCAACGCCAGCACGATGCCCAGCAGCACCCCGATCCACGCGTAGGTCAGCAGCAGCGCCGGCAGGCTGGCCGGCACGAACACCACGCCGGCGCGGCCCAACGCCTGCGCCAGCCCCGGCAGCAGTGCGGCAAACGTCGATGGCAGCGTGACCCCGTGCAGGCCGAACATCCCGGCAACGACGGTGCTGCCGGCCGCGACGCTGTCTGCCTTGAAATAGGTCAGCGCGATCGCGGTCGCGCAGAAGGTCAGCACAAGCCCCAC